>NZ_JAAKUJ010000010.1:0-203916 GCF_049175075.1 Aeromonas sp. 600774 | reverse complement strand
TGGTCAGCAGCACCTGTACCGTGCCATCCGTCTCGGTCGCACCCGCATTCAGCGCCTCGACGTTGAAGTCGATGTCACCTTGTGGTGCCACTGTCAGTGTCAAGGTAGAAGTAACAACATCGGAGCTATCGGTGACCAGATAACTCACCGTAGGAGCGGCGCCAGAATAGTCAGGGGCGGGGGTAAAGGTAAAAGTGCCATCACTATTGATGACTAGCGTACCAATCCCAGTCAGGATCGATGTCACACCAGCGGGAACATCAATATTACTGCCCCAGCTATAGCTAATGATGGATTGAGTCAGGGGGCCATCTGGGTTGGTACTGTTAACCAAAAGATCACCACTGACGGTAGTATCTTCATCCATCGAAAATACTTCGCTCTCATCCAGCAATATATTCGTTACTGGCTCTGGTTCCAACAGTGGTTCAGGCACTTGCTCTGTATTAATAAAGGGAGCAGCCTGATAATTAGTATCAAAACCGGCCTCGGCAATTGTCGCATCACCAGTTCTATCAATGGTGACAAAACCACCGTTGCCGCTTGCTCCCGCTACCCCACCAATACCGCCACCACCTGCTGCTGGTGCCCCACCGGCAGCAGAAGCCTCAAAGTTTTGAGTCGGGTCAACACCCTGCAGAATAGATTCTTGCAATGCGGCAATATCTGAAGGAGCACCTTCCTGGCTTGCCGCAACTTGCGGTTGAGCAGATTCAGCAGACTCGGAACCTGCTGGAACATCCGATGCAGGAGTATCGTCGTAAGGTGAAAGAGCTAGCTTTGCATCATCCGCTATGGCTAATTTGGCCCCGGGTTGGAGAATTTCCCCTCTTTGCAGAGGGCGGCTGCTTCCATCAGCCAGCACAATCTCCACATTACCTTCAATCGCAGAGACAACCACGGACTTGTCGATGATTTGGGTACGCATATCCATTGCTCCAATGGTGACAGATCTTGATGTCTACACCGTAGAGGGAGATACCGTGCTTTTCCGTTGCAATAATGTATAGATTTGACTGCTCTCAAACAGATATAGAGAATAAAATCGAAAGATTAGTTTTTCTTTTTTAAAATCATAACGATATGATGAGAACCAAATAGACCCCATGTTGATTTAATAATAAAAAAATCAAAAACATAATTTATTGATATAAAAACAGCCCTGTTTGGGGCTGAATTTGCAATGCACATATCAATCAAGATAGGGGGAAGGCAGGATGCACAAATCCCTGATAACCATCGATATGCAACTTGGAAAGCAGTTCCACTTGATGTTGATCTTCGACGCGGGTTGCAATGGTGGTCACACCAGCATTGTGTGCGGCGCGACACACTGCAGCCAGGAATGAGGTGTCAGCCCCCGGCTCCATGACCTGACTGGTATAACCGTGATCGACCTTGACATAAGCCGGCGACAACTCCTCCAGATAGCCCAGAGACTGGAAGTGACGACCATAGTGGTCAACCCCCCACTGGAAGCCATGAGCTTGCAAGGTGCCCACCAACGCAGCCACGTTGTCTTTATGTTTCATGATGGCAGCTTCAGGTATTTCAAATAACAACCGCTCTTTCAGCTCTGCATGCTCGGTCAGATAGCGCGTCAGCCAAGTTAAAAATTCATCCGAGCAGAGCGAGCCAGCAGTGATGTTGATCGCCAGTACCAGATCAGACTGTTTTTGCAGTAATGGAACGCAAGCATCAAGCACCGCTTGGTCAAACTCGCCACCCAGTTTGAACTGTTCAATCGCGGGCAAGAACTGACCGGCAAAATAATCTGTGCCATCCCGAGAGATAGACGCAAACAGCTCGGCATGTAATCTGGCACCATTATCAAACCGGCATGCTGGTTGAGCTTTAAAGCGCCAAAGTTGTCGTGAAATGGCATCTTGTACCAGATCTCGCCAGGCCAAACGCCCCATCAAACCTTGCTCGGTGCCTCCTTCCATCACCACAGCACCACGGCGTTCATTACGCGCCTTGCCAAGCGCATTATCGGCTTTGGTCAACAAGGCGGAGAGATCATCATTGCCATCACGACCGGCAATACCAATGACGGAGAGCGCATCCCCTTCGCCCATTGGATTCACCACAAGATCGGCAATGCGGCTATTAATCACTTCAGCCAGCTCTTTTAGCTGAGTCAGATCGTCAGTTGGACAGAGCAGCGCATATTCCGTCGCGGAGATCCGTGCCAAGGCTGCGCCATCCCACCCTTTTAATTGCTCTTTCAAAGCCTGAGCTATCGATTTGACCATGTTGTCGCGGGCAGCAAAGCCTTCATCGCGATAGATATCATCCAGCATGTCGACCGCAACCAGCATGACGCCACCTTGGCCAGCCTCCGCTATCCATGCGTTTACCTGGCCTACAAAATAGGCTCTGTTGCCCAGTCCCGATACGGCATCGACATAAACCCGCTCACGCAATTTTTCGGCCTCATCGGCTTGCTCTTTAAACTGCAGCGCCAACTTGCTTGAGAGGGTGTTGATCGCCTGAACGACCTGCTTCAATTCATGGGTTTTAGGCTCCGGGATCGTATGGCCGAAATGGTGCAGCTCGATCTCGACGGCTTGATCACAGATCTGTTTGAGTGGCTTGAGCAAGTAGTTGAGTGCTCTCATCAACAAAATTGTGGTGATCAAAAAGCCGACCAGAAACCAGCTCGCCAGCTCGCTCATCCCCCGCCACAACTCGTAGTAAGCCTGGCCGGGGTGACCCACTACTTTTAATTTTCCAAGCTGCAACCAGCCAGACGTCAGAATTGACTCGTTGGATACCTCAGGAAATAGTCCCAAATTTACAAACCACCGCGGTACCCCCTGAATATTGTTGGTATTTTCCTGCTCGATGACATCCTTTGATGCCAGCAGATCAAGGCGAACCAGTCGATAATAGCCACCATCAAAAATGGCCTGGATCACCGACTCGGCACCGACCTTGTCACCGTTTTCCAGATAGGGGGTGAGCGCAAGCCCCAGCGAGGTTGCCGTATTGATGACCGTTGTTTCCTGTTGCTGCGCCAGATAAGTGCGGGTTGAATTGAATTGCACCCAGTATGTGGCCGCAAATAACAATCCAAACAGCAGCAGCATGGTGGCTAATAACTGTCGATAGAGCGTCATAGGTTAATCATCCAAATTCACCACTGGCCGAGCCAATCGCCCCGAGGTCATGCGATTGCGTAAATCATTCCATAATCCCAAGCGGGATGATTGACCAGCCAGTTCCCCTTGGCCTCGTGCCTTCATCAACCACAAGTGACTACCGTTAAAACTGTAAATAGGCACCAGATCACGCCGCTGTGTGGCAGGGCGAATCGAGCCTATCAAATTATCCAAAATAACCGGAACGGAAGAGGGTGTCTCATAATATGCCACCACCATGTGAAACTGGTTGTAATCAAGAGCCTTGACGTACACCATCCGCATTTTATCATCCGGGATCCCAAGCTCGAGCAACGTAGAGTATTTGGCGATACTGAAATCTTCACAGTCTCCCCCGGCGGCCCCCAAAAATTCTAGCGGGGTTGCCCAATAATCCTTTTTGCGCCACAACTTGATATCGTCAATAAAACGCATCCGATTGAAAAAATTATTAACCCGCTCAAGCTTTTTTTCTTCGCTCAGGGCCCTGCCCTTCGTCTCCATGACCAGCATACGCCAACTGGTTACACGCTTGCCGGCTCTGGCGCCATAGGTCTGCTCCGCCCGTTTGATCAAGTTGAGATCTTCCTGTGACAGAGGCTGACTGGCACAGAGCAGAAGTGAGAAGGGTAGCAGCAGGATCCATAAGGAGTGGCGCAGAGCGCGTAGGGATCTGTATCTCCATTCATTGAGAAGATAACACCATCGGCTACCGGTTCCGCGCTGGAGTGTCACATCATATTCCTGCTGCATTATTACTGCTGCACTCCTCAAAGCTCGTACAACAACCTGCGTTAGCCAAACATGGTGACTGCCAGCAGCAGTCACCATGTTGGCGTTCATCATCCCTGCGGGATCATGAACAAACAGTTATTGCCTGGCCTGCCATTCAGCGGGTTGTTTGACGCTAAATGCATTGAGCAGACTGCCTGTCGCGTTGAGAATGCGATAGTCAGCCAGCAGTGCATCATACTCGGCAGTGATATAGCTGCGACGCGCCTCGAACAATTCGTTCTCGGTGTTCAATACGTCCAGCAATGTCCGTTGACCCAAACCAAACTGCTTCTTGTATGCCTGTACGGTGTCATAGCTGGCGTCAACATGCTCTTTCAGGAAGGTCTTCTGCTTGGCCAGCGACTCTTTCGCGTTCCAGGCCAGACGAGTGCCTTCCTCAACCTGGCGAAACGCATTCAAATGAATGTCTTTCGCCTGAGAGTAGAGCGCCGATGTTGCATTGCTCTCTGCCACATCAGAACCGCCACGGAACAGGTTGTAACGCATGCGCACCATTGCGGTCAGATCATCGTTGCGCCCTTTGACTGCATCGATATCCTCATTCCAGTTCTGATCGACCTCGAATGTTACATTCGGGTAGAAACCGGATTTGGCGCCTTCATGTTGATACTTGGCCGCTTCGATATCCTGCAGGGAAGAGAGCAGGGTCGGGTGGACTTCGGTCGCTGTTTTCAGCGCACTATCGAGGCTGGTCGGTATAAGCTCGGTATTGGGAACCGGCTGTACCAGATCTTTGGGCACCTCGTTCACGACACGAATAAATTCACTCTCTGCGTCGCGATAGTTGTTTTCAGCAGCGGCCTGATTTGAATAGGCCCGGGCAACACGACCTTCAATCTGGGTCTGATCCGCAGTAGAGCCAAGCCCTGAATCAGTCCGCTTGCTGATGTCGCTGCGGATCTGTTCGTGGGTTTCCAGGTTCTGTTTGGAGAGTTCCAGGATCTCCTGCTGGCGCAGCATATTGAGGTAGACCTCAGCTACTCGCAGCGCGGTATTTTCAGCTTCGGAGATCATCGCCAGACGCTGGGCATTGGCTTCAGCTTCGGTTCTGGAGACGTTGTTGCTGACATCAAAGCCATCAAACAACATTTGCCGCAAACTGAGTCCAGCCTCCTTGCGAGTCATGGAATCATCGATATTGCTGTTGGCGCTGGCAGCACGGGTAGAAGGGCTGTCAGTTTTTTCATAGCCTACGCCACCACGCAGATCGATCGTAGGATAATAGCCACCCTTGGCTCCATCATGCTGATAGAGTCGTGCCTGATACAGATCAAAGGCTTCCTTGATCTTGGGGTGCGTAGCAAGTGTCTGTGCCACCGACTCTTCCAGAGTCTGAGCCTGACCCAAACTCGGGATCAGGGTGCAGCCACTGACCAGCATGGCAACAATCGTTTTTTTCATGTTATCTCCAGTCATGTTTTGTTTTTAGATTGTTGGCTTATCGTTCTCTCAGTGCCGACTGCTTTGCCCGTAAGATCGGCTTAAGCAAATAGTCTAGGACACTTTTTTTACCAGTAATGATATCAGCACTGGCTAACATACCGGGGATGATGGGAAGTGCGTTAAGCTCATCGCCCAAGTAACTCTTCTCTGTCCGAACCCGAACCAGATAAAAGGAGTTCCCCTCCTCATCCTGGATCGAATCAGCACTTATCTGTTCAACCTTGCCATGCAATCCTCCATAGATTGTAAAGTCGTAGGCAGTAATTTTGACGATGGCATCCAGCCCCGGTCGCAGGAAGGCGATATCTTTCGGTGACACCTTGGCTTCTACCAGCAAGGTATCCTCCAGCGGCACAATCTCCATTAGATCCATGCCGGGCTGAACCACACCGCCCAACGTGTTGATCTTGAGCTTCTTGATGGTTCCTTTGAGCGGAGCAATTACGCTGGTTCGGTCAACCCTGTCTCGCAAGCCAACCTGCCCTTCTGACAACTGGCCAAGTCGCCCTTGCTTCTCATTCAGTTCAGTCTGGGAGTCTGCCCTGAACTTCAGCGCAATATCATTACGCTTGGAGATGGTCTCACGCAGCACCGAATTGAGTTTTGGGATCAGCAGACGGTTACTCTCCAGTTCCCCCTGCATTTCGTTAACCTGCCGTTCCAGCTTGATTAGCTCCACTTGCGGCACTATGCCCTCTTTCGCCAGTGGACGGCTAATATTCAGCTCTTGTCTGGCCAGATCCACACTGCGATTCACAGTGCGGATCTTGGCATTCAGTTCAATCAGCTCCTGCTCTTTCTGTTCGATTTGCTGACCAAGAATATAGAGCTGGTTCTTCAGGTTATTGAGGCGATCCCGCTGTACAGAGCGCTCACGGTGCGCATATTCGGCAAAGACGGTTTCATAACCATCGGGGAACTGGATTGGCGCTTCGCCTACCACGACCTGCTCACGCCACCCCAGTGCCGGGTCGTTTTTCACCTCGACGCTGGCCATCTCGGCCCGCAGACGAGCCACATCCCCCTTGAGAGTTACCACCTCCTGCTCCCGTTCTCTAAAATCGGAGCGGAAACGGGTGTCATCAATACGCAGCAGCGGCTGCCCCTTTTCGACGATATCCCCCTCTTTGACGAAGATCTCTTTGACGATCCCCCCTTCCAGGTTCTGGATCACCTGCAGCTGGCGTGACGGAATAACTTTGCCCTGACCCACGGTGACTTCATCCAGCTCAGCCCAGGCCGCCCAGACGATGGCACTCATGAAAAAGAGGAAACAACACCACAACAGGATGCGGGCACCGGTCGGCGTGGTGAGCAGCACAGCTGCCGCACCGTCATCGACAAACTCCAGATGCTCGGGCGCCGGCAATACATCGCCGGAAGGCGCCTTTTTGCTGCGCTTGAACCAGTCCATGAGCCCCTTAACCATGGGACACCTCCTGCACGCGCACTTTGCCTTCCTTCAACTGCTGTAACACCACCTCTTTGGGGCCATCAGCCACTATCTGTCCCTGCTCGATGACGATCACTCGCGATGCCACATCCAGCATCGAGGTTTTGTGAGTGATGAGGATCAATGTGGTTTCCGGGCCCAGTCTGGCAAGCTCCTGTTTGACCTGCATCTCGGACTGGTTGTCCATGTTGGAGGTCGGCTCATCCATCACCAGAATGGGGGGATCATTAAGCAGGGCGCGTGCCAGAAGGATCGACTGACGCTGGCCACCGGAAAGCTGACGGCCACCCTCGCCTATCTGCCGATCCAGCCCGTTGGGATCGCGGTTGGTAAAGTTGGTAACACCCGCCCGCTTGGCGGCGCGCAAGACTCTCACATCATCCACCAGCGGATTACCCAGCATGATATTGTCTCGCACGGAGCCAAAGAAGAGAATGACATCTTGCGGTACACAGCCGATATTGCGGCGGATCACTGACGGAGGCAGCTGGTCGATTTCAAAACCATCGAGGCGAACAGAACCATCGGTCGGTCGATACAGCCCCATCAACAGCTTCTCAAGGGTCGTTTTACCCGCCCCAATCCGACCGATAATCGCCACCTTTTCGCCCGGCTGAATGCGCAAATTGATATTGTGCAGAGTGCTAGTTTCCATTCCCGGATATTTGAACGAAACATTCTCGAATTCAATTCGACCGGCAAGCACCGGATGATGGATATATTGCTTGCCCTCCTCCTGCTCCCCCGGGGTTTGCATGATTTTTTCCAGAATATCCAGTGCAGACTTGGCCTGGTTATAACGGGTCGACAACACCGAGAGTTGTACCATGGGCGCAATGGCACGGCTGGAGAGCATCACGGCGGCAATCATGCCACCCATAGTGACCAAGCCTTCGGAGATCTGGTAAACACCGACGATCACCAGACCGACCGTCACCACCTGCTGGATATAACTAGCCAGTGAAGACATGGAGTTGGTAATACGGCGGGTCTGTACGCCCCAGGTGGAAATATGGGAAACGGCCTGTTCCCAGCGATGCTGGAACATGCTCTCGGCACCGAAAATTTTGACGGTTTCCAGCCCGGAAATACTTTCAATCAGGTTGGCGTTCTTCTGGGATGCAAGACGTGATCCCTCTTCGATGGACTGCTTGAGGGGCTCCTGAATATAAAAACTGTAAGCGATCAGGATCAGCATGGCGACGATAGGGACCACCACCATCACGCCGGCAAACATCCAGATAATAAAGAGGAAGAAGATGGCAAAGGGCAGATCGATAAGAGTAGAAACCGTCGCGGAGGTGAAAAACTCCCGCACCGATTCAAACTCCTGCAGATGTTTGGCGAACGCGCCGGTGGAAGCGGGGCGAGACTCCATCCGCATGCCCATCACCTTGGCGAAAATCTTGGCCGACAGCAGCACATCGGACTTTTTTCCGGCGATATCGATAAAGTAACTGCGTAGCTGCCGCATCACAAAATCGAAGGTAAAGACCACCATGGCCCCGACCGCCAGCACCCAGAGTGAATCAAATGCCAGATTGGGCACAATCTTGTCATAGACGTTCATGGTAAAAAGGGGGCTGGCAATGGCAAACAGGTTGATCAGAATGGAGGCAATAAGCACATCGCGATAGATGCCGCGGGATTCGAACAAGGTGCTCCAGAACCAGTGTCCATCACGGGTTTCCAACACCTTGGGAGAGCGCTCGTCAAACTTGAACTGCTTCTTCACGTAGAAGAGGCGCCCCAGATACTCATCACCCAACTGGGCTGCGGTTAGCCATTGGGCTGCATCACCTGCCTGCGGGAAAATCACTTTCCCTTGGCTGCGATCTTCGTTCCACTCCAGCAAAATGCAGGCGCCACCATTGCGCATCTGCAATACACAAGGCAGCAGCAAGGGAGAAATATCGGCCAGTGGCTGTATCACTTCACGGGCGGATAACCCGCCCCGCTCGGCAGCACGGCAAAAGAGTGCGGTAGTCAGGCGCCCGGAGACCAGTGGCAACCCGGTCGTCAGGGCATCTTGGCTGTTGGGCACACCATAAAAGCGGGTCAAGAAGACCAGACACTCCAATAACTCATCAATACGACTTGTTTCTGCTTGCATAGCATCCTGTCACTGCATAAATGAGGTAGATAAGAGCGTTCATCGCTCATATTTCCCTGCTATAGCCACGCTAAAACCGAGTGGCCTTCCCGCTGATGAGACTGATCAGGGGATAAACCTGTCCAGATAGATCGCGACACTCATCCCCAATTTCCCGGCACAGCAGCAATGGCGGCATGATTCGTTATTGGTAAAAATAATCGGCTCATCAACACCATGCTAACACTGCAATCAGGGTGAATGCCGGAGTTAATTGATAATGACATTTATTATGGCGCACCACTATATCAACCGGCACGTACCAAAACTATAGTTTAGGGTATGAAGTTTTTTATATAACCCTATGTTTTACGTGAAAATAATAATCTGGCGCTCAATTATAGGTCAGGAAGTATGAAGGGTCTGCCCAACGCGTGACCGTGCGGGCCGCTCAATGAGAGTGCTTTGGCAATGTCCGCCATGGCCGTCCAGCGGTTTTCACACCAGGCTGGCGCCAAAAGAGTCGGACGACGAGCGGAGGCCGAAATCCGGTGATACACCACTTCGGGCGGCGTGTGCTGGATCATGGCAACGGCCGCCTCCACATACTGTTCCAGCGTCAATACCTCAAGGCGCCCCGCCTGCCACGCTTTGCCAAGAGTACTGCCCTCTACTACATGAAGCGGATGCAGCTTGATCCCCTCAACACCGGTCTCAACGATACGATGCAGGGTATCGAGGCTGTCCATTGGCACCTCGCCCGGCAGGCCGACGATCAGATGAGCACATACCTTGATGCCGCGCTGATGGGCACGTCTTACCGCATCCTCATAGGCGGCATAACCGTGGCCGCGGTTGATCCGTTGCAGGGTCTTGTCATTGGCACTTTGCAGCCCGAGCTCCAGCCACACCTCGTAACCCCGGGCCTGATAGCCCGCCAACAGATCCAGCACCGCATCCGGTACGCAATCGGGGCGAGTGCCCACGCAGAGCCCCACCATATCGCTCACCGACAGCGCCTCTTCATACATCCGCTGCAGATATTCGACCTCGGCATAGGTACTGGTATAGGCCTGAAAGTAGGCAAGATAGCGCTTGGCACGGGTGACTTCGTCCCGGCGAGCCAGCAGTTGTTGCACCACGGAGAGTTGCTGAGCCGACTCGTCAGCAAAAGAGGATACATTGCAGAAGGTACAGCCACCGCGGCCCAGGGTGCCGTCACGGTTCGGGCAGGTGAAGGCCCCATGGATGGAGAGTTTGTGGATCTTCTGACCATGACGCTGCTTGAGATCCTGACCGAATGTATTGACGAGTTCGTGTAACTGCATGACACCTCCGCTAAAGGAGCGCCATTGTACGAGCTTGCGCAAAACAGGGGCTGAGCTGGATCAAGCTAGCGGAGAGGGTAAAACATATAAATACCCGACCAATTTTGAATAAATATAGAGAAAAAGCGCAAAAAAAGGATTTTTACAGTTCTTTGACGATTCAAACAGTAAACATCCATATGAAAATGAGACCTGATAACCCACTGTTGAACAATGAGAAATTCAAAGAGACCCGACAGCACACAATTGCAAGCATGGGATATTGAAAATGTGATCCCTTCCGCTGTCGGCCACATCGGGTTGGTAAAATTACTACATTCGCCCATCGTCGCCGAGCACACCATTGAGCCTGTCAATGGCGATATATTTAACCAACAAAATCAAACAACACAGAATAAATGCTTCATAACTGCGAGCGAATCCCCCTAACCCGACATTTTGTTATGCGAATGTAACCATGAAGACAAACCTGACCTGCGATTGACCTCGCCAGAAAATCCCATTAGTTTGGAGATTCGCCACGTCAGGCAGACGGAACCACAAGAGCCAATCGCAATTTATGCAGTCAGGTGATGACTGTGCGATACAAGGCCGAGCAAGGGAGAAATGCAATGTCACTATATGATCCAAAGCTGGAGAGGGATAACTGTGGCTTCGGCCTGTTGGCCCACATGGAAGGGGAAGCCAGCCACAAGCTTGTCCGTCTCGCGATGTCAGCAT
The DNA here is from genome assembly GCF_049175075.1 of Aeromonas sp. 600774. NCBI lineage: Bacteria > Pseudomonadati > Pseudomonadota > Gammaproteobacteria > Aeromonadales > Aeromonadaceae > Aeromonas > Aeromonas sp. 600774. Next base: position 192,942 of record NZ_JAAKUJ010000010.1, on the reverse strand, counting down.
TGGCTCGCATGCAGCACCGCGGCGGGATCTCCGCCGATGGCAAGACCGGCGATGGTTGCGGTCTGCTGCTGCAAAAACCGGACAGCTTCTTCAGAGCTGTCGCCGAGGAGAAGGGATGGCACCTTGGCCGCAACTATGCGGTCGGCATGCTGTTTCTCAACCCTGACCCCGTATTGGCCCAGCAGACCCGCGACATCATCGACGAAGAGCTGGAAAAAGAGACCCTGAGTCTGGTCGGCTGGCGCAAGGTGCCTGTCGATACCAACGTACTCGGTACCATCGCCAAAGCCTCCCTGCCCAGCATTGAACAGGTCTTTGTCAACGCCCCGCCCGGCTGGGTCGACAAGGATCTCGAGCGCCGGCTCTATATCGTGCGCCGCCGCATCGAAAAGCGCGTCAACGACGACTACTTCTATGTGGTCAGCCTCTCCAATCTGGTCACCGTCTATAAAGGACTGTGCATGCCGGTGGACTTGCCGCGCTTCTATCTGGATCTCGCCGACATCCGTATGCAGGCGGCCATCTGCGTCTTCCACCAGCGTTTCTCCACCAACACCAGCCCGCGCTGGCCGCTGGCGCAGCCGTTTCGCTATCTGGCCCACAACGGCGAGATCAACACCATCGCCGGCAACCGCCAGTGGGCCAAGGCGCGCAGCTACAAGTTTGCCACGCCGCTGATCCCCGATTTGCAGGAAGCGGCCCCCTTCGTCAACACCACCGGCTCTGACTCCTCCAGCCTCGACAACATGCTGGATCTCTTCCTCGCCGGTGGCATGGACCTGTTCCGCGCCATGCGCCTGTTGATCCCGCCTGCATGGCAAAAGCACCCGAACATGGATGACGACCTGCGCGCCTTCTACGACTTCAACTCCATGCACATGGAGCCGTGGGACGGCCCGGCCGGTATCGTCATGACCGACGGTCGCTACGCCACCTGCGCACTTGATCGCAACGGCCTGCGTCCGGCCCGCTACGTCATCACCAAGGACAAGTTCATCACCCTCGCCTCCGAGGTCGGCACCTGGGACTACACCCCGGACGAAGTGCTGGAGAAGGGCCGGGTCGGCCCGGGCGAGCTGTTCGTGGTCGATACCAGCAACGGCAAGGTGTGGACCAGCTTCGAGATCGATGACGACCTCAAGAACCGTCACACCTACAAGCAGTGGATGGATAAACATTGCCGCCGACTGGTCCCCTTCGAGCAGATGGACGACAGCCAGACCGGTAGCCGCGAGTTCTCCGATGAGCAGCTGAAAACCTATCAGAAGCTGTTTGGCTACTCCTTCGAGGAGCTGGATCAGATCATCCGGGTACTGGGTGAGAACGGTCAGGAAGCGGTCGGCTCCATGGGGGATGACACCCCGATGGCGGTGCTCTCCTCCGGTCCGCGCACCCTTTATGACTACTTCCGCCAGATGTTTGCACAGGTGACCAACCCTCCCATCGATCCACTGCGTGAGAACCACGTGATGTCGCTGGCCACCTGTATCGGTCGCGAGCAGAACGTCTTCAACGAGACCTTCGGCCACGCCCACCGGGTGCTGTTCCAGTCACCGATCCTGCTCTACTCCGACTTCCACCAGCTACTGGCACTGGAAGGTGAGTACTACCGTCATCAGGTGATCAGCCTCAACTTCAAGCCCGAAGAGGGGCTGGAAGCGGCCATCTTGCGCATCTGCGAGGAGGCCAAAACCGCTGCCAGGAGTGGCACCGTGCTGCTGGTGCTGTCGGATCGCGATATCAACGCCGACACCCTGCCGATCCCGGCCGCAATGGCGGTGGGCGCGGTACAGCGCACCCTGGTGGACAACAACCTGCGCTGCGACGCCAACATTCTGGTGGAGACCGCAAGCTGCCGCGATCCGCACCACTTCTCGGTGCTGCTGGGCTTTGGCGCGACCGCCATCTACCCCTATCTGGCCTACGAAACCCTGGCCAAACAGGTTGAAGAGGGCGTGCTCACCATGTCCCTGCGCCAGGCCATGGTCAACTACCGCAACGGCATCAACAAGGGGCTCTACAAGGTGATGTCCAAGATGGGCATCAGCACGGTCGCCAGCTACCGCTGCTCCCAGCTGTTTGAAGCAGTGGGTCTGGCCAAGTCGGTGGTCGATACCTGCTTCCGCGGCGTATCGAGCCGTATTCAGGGTGCCGATTTTGCCGACATCCAGCAGGATCAGCACAATCTGGCCCGTCAGGCATGGCTGGTGCGCAAGCCCCTCCCCCATGGCGGCCTGCTCAAGTTCGTCCACGGCGGCGAGTACCACACCTACAACCCGGATGTGGTGCAGACCCTGCAAACCGCGGTGCGCTCCGGCAACTATGCCGATTACAAGGAGTACGCCCGTCTGGTGAACGAGCGCCCGGTTGCCACCCTGCGCGATCTGCTTGCCCTGAAGAAAGTCGACAATCCGGTCGCGCTGGATCAGGTTGAGCCAGCCGACAAGCTGTTCCCCCGCTTCGACTCCGCCGCCATGTCCATCGGTGCCCTCGGCCCTGAGGCCCACGAGGCTCTGGCTGTCGCCATGAACCGCCTCGGCGGTCAGAGCAACTCCGGCGAAGGGGGCGAAGATCCCAAGCGTTTCGGTACCGAGAAGAACTCCCGCATCAAGCAGGTGGCTTCCGGCCGCTTCGGTGTCACCCCCCACTACCTGATGAACGCCGATGTAGTGCAGATCAAGGTGGCTCAAGGCGCCAAGCCCGGCGAAGGGGGCCAGCTGCCCGGTGACAAGGTCACCGCCCAGATCGCCCAGCTGCGTTATTCCGTGCCCGGCGTGACCCTGATCTCGCCGCCGCCGCACCACGACATCTACTCCATCGAGGATCTGGCCCAGCTCATCTTCGACATCAAGCAGATCAACCCGAGCTGTCTGGTGTCGGTGAAACTGGTCTCAGAGCCCGGTGTCGGCACCATCGCCTGCGGCGTGGCCAAGGCCTATGCCGACTTCATCACCATCTCCGGTTATGACGGCGGCACTGGCGCGAGCCCCCTCACCTCGGTCAAATATGCCGGCTCCCCGTGGGAACTGGGTCTGGCTGAAACCCAACAGGCGCTGGTCGCCAACGGTCTGCGCCACAAGGTGCGACTGCAGGTGGATGGCGGCCTCAAGACCGGCCTCGACATCATCAAGGCGGCCATCCTCGGCGCCGAGAGCTTCGGTTTTGGCACCGGCCCCATGGTGGCGCTCGGTTGCAAATACCTGCGGATCTGCCACCTGAACAACTGTGCCACCGGCGTTGCCACTCAGGATGAGAAGCTGCGTCGCGAGCACTTCACCGGCCTGCCGGAGATGGTGATGAACTACTTCAAGTTCATCGCCGAGGAGACCCGCGAACTGATGGCCCAGCTCGGCGTCACCCAGCTGACCGACCTGATTGGCCGCACCGATCTGCTGGAAGCCCTGCCCGGCCTCACCGCTCGTCAGGCCAAGCTGGATCTCTCCGGCATTCTGGCCCGTCCGGTTGCTCCGGCAGGCTCCAGCCTGTTCAGCCAGCAGCACAACCCCACCTTCGACAAGGGGCCGCTCAACCTCAAGATGGTGGAAGATCTGCTGGAAGCGGTGGAAACCTCAAGCGGTGGCGAGTTCCGCTACGACATTCGCAACACCGACCGCTCGGTGGGTGCGCGCCTCTCGGGCGAGATCGTCAAACGTCACGGCAATCAGGGGATGGCGGCGGATCCGGTCAAGGTGCACTTCAACGGCACCGCAGGCCAGAGCTTCGGCGTCTGGAACGCGGGTGGCCTTGAGATGATCCTCACCGGTGACGCCAACGACTACGTGGGCAAGGGGATGACCGGCGGCAAGCTGGTGATCAAGCCCCATGTCGGTGTGGCGTTCAAATCCCATGAAGCGGCCATCATCGGCAACACCTGCCTCTACGGCGCCACCGGCGGCAAACTCTACGCCGCAGGCACTGCCGGCGAGCGTTTCGCGGTGCGCAACTCCGGCGCCCTGGCGGTAGTCGAGGGGATTGGCGACAACGGTTGTGAATACATGACCGGCGGTATCGTCACCGTACTCGGTCAGACCGGCGTCAACTTCGCGGCGGGCATGACCGGCGGCTTTGCCTACGTGCTCGACGAGTGCGGCAACTTCGCCAAGCGCACCAATCCCGAGCTGGTGGAACTGCTGGACGTGGCGGATCTCGCCATCCATCAGGAGCACCTGCGCGGCATCATCACGGCGCACCTCAATGAGACCGGCAGCTCGCGCGCCGAGGAGATCCTGGCCAACTTCGACTCCTATGTGCCCAAGTTCAGGCTGATAAAACCCAAGTCCAGCGACGTGAAATCGCTGCTGGGTCACACCAGCCGTTCCAGTGCAGAACTCAGAATCCAGGCGCAATAAGGAGGGAACCCTATGAGCCAAAACGTATTTCAGTTTATCGATGTCCAGCGGGTCGACCCGCCCAAGAAGCCGCTCAAGATCCGCAAAATCCAGTTTGTGGAGATCTACGAGTCCTTCAATCAGCCGCAGGTACAGATGCAGGCGGATCGCTGCCTCGAGTGCGGCAACCCCTACTGCGAGTGGAAGTGTCCGGTCCACAACTACATCCCCAACTGGCTGAAGCTGGCCAAAGAGGGGCGCATTCTGGAGGCGGTGGAGCTCTCCCACCAGACCAACAGCCTGCCGGAAGTGTGTGGCCGGGTCTGCCCGCAGGATCGCCTCTGTGAGGGCTCCTGCACCCTCAACGATCGCTTCGGCGCGGTGACCATCGGCAACATCGAAAAGTACATCACCGACAAGGCGTTCGAGATGGGCTGGAAGCCCGATCTCTCGAACGTGGTCAAGACCGGCAAGCGGGTCGCCGTCATCGGCGCCGGCCCAGCGGGTCTCGCCTGTGCCGATGTGCTGGCACGCAATGGCGTCACCCCGGTGGTGTTTGACAAGTATCCGGAGATCGGTGGCCTGCTCACTTTCGGTATCCCCTCCTTCAAGCTGGAAAAAGAGGTGATGCAGCGTCGCCGCGAGATCTTCCAGGGAATGGGCGTGGAGTTTCGACTCGAGACCGAAGTGGGCAAGGACATCACCTTCGCCGACCTGCTCGGCGAGTTCGATGCGGTCTTCCTCGGGGTCGGCACCTACAAGTACATGAAGGGCGGCTTTGCCAACGAAGAGGCGCCGGGCGTCTATGACGCCCTGCCCTACCTCATCGCCAACGCCAACCGCTTGCTGGGGTTCGAGAAGGCGCAAGCCGACTACATCGACTTCGCCGGCAAGCAGGTGGTGGTGCTGGGCGGCGGCGATACCGCCATGGACTGTGTGCGGACCGCCATCCGTCAGGGGGCTGACAAGGTGATCTGCGCCTATCGCCGCGACGAGGAGAACATGCCGGGCTCCAAGCGGGAGGTGAAAAACGCCCGCGAAGAGGGGGTTGAATTCATGTTCAACCTGCAGCCGGTGGCGGTCGAGCTGGATGCCAACGGTCGCACCGTCGGCATCAAGGTGGTGAGCACCGAGCTGGGTGAACCCGATGCCAATGGTCGCCGCAATCCGGTGGTCATCGAGGGTTCAGAGCAGGTGCTGGCTGCCGATGCGGTAGTGATGGCGTTTGGCTTCCAACCCAACCCCCAGCCCTGGATGGCGGAGTTCGGCATCGAGCTCGACAACCGGGATCGCATCAAGGCCAGCGAGCAGGCGGAGTATGCCTTCCAGACCAGTAATCCCAAGGTGTTCGCCGGTGGCGATGCGGTACGCGGCTCCGATCTGGTGGTGACCGCCATCTACGAAGGACGCAAGGCGGCCGAAGGGATCATGGACTATCTGGCGGTCTGATCCGACCGGCTACAGCCGTGATGTTCCCTAACAATCAGCCCCGCCAATGCGGGGCTGATTTTCTATGCGCGCTCACCAGCCGCTCATACGCTCCCGGCAACGGTGAAGATAACTGCATGCGCTGGCTTGCGATGGCGGCGACACTGCTCAGCCGCCACGCGAAAAACTCCAACCATTTGAGGCAGAATTTGTGACGCCTATCTGTTACACTTCGCGCCCGCCATTTTCCGGCTCACTCTCTGACTTGATGTCAGGCGCAGCCGTCGGTGGTTACAACCTCCGTCTCGCTCATGCCGAGCTAACCAAGCCAAACACAGCCCAGCTGGAACACAGGAACCCATTATGAGATTTGAATCGTTCGATTTTGCCCCCGAGATTTTGCGTGCTGTCTCAGATTGCGGTTATCAGGAGATGACCCCTGTGCAGCAACAGGCGATCCCGGCCATTCGCCGTGGCCGCGATGTGCTGGCCAGCGCCCAGACAGGTACCGGCAAGACCGCCGCCTTCGCCCTGCCCATCTTGCAGCGTCTGGTAGACAATCCGGCTCCGGTCCAGCCTTCCAACGCCCGGGTGCTGATCCTGACCCCGACCCGCGAGCTGGCGGCTCAGGTGGCGAGCAACATCAATGACTTCGCCAAGTATCTCGATATCACCACCATCACCATCGTCGGCGGTGGCAAGCAGGACGTGCAGGCCAAGAAGCTCAAAGCGGGTGCTCACATCATTGTGGCCACCCCGGGCCGTCTGCTGGAGCACCTCACCGCCTGCAACCTCAGCCTCTCTGGCGTCGAGTGTCTGGTGATGGATGAAGCGGATCGCATCCTCGACATGGGCTTCAGTGCCGATGTGCAGAAGATCCTGCAAGCGGTCAACAAGACCCGTCAAAACCTGCTATTCTCCGCCACCTTCTCCGAGGCGGTGAAGAAGCTGGCCAACCTGATGCTGGACAGACCGCAGATCGTCAGCGTCAACAAGCAGAACTCCACCGCCGACACCGTCAGCCACACCGTCTATCCGGTCGAGCAGAAGCGCAAGCGCGAGCTGCTCTCAGAGCTGATTGGCAAGCAGAACTGGCAGCAGGTGCTGGTGTTCGCCAGTACCCGCGAGAGCTGTGATGTGCTGGTCGAGGAGCTGAACCTCGACGGCATCAAGTCCGCCGTTGTCCATGGCGAGAAGGCCCAGGGCAACCGTCGCCGCGCCCTGCGCGAATTCATGGAAGGCAAGGTACGGGTACTGGTCGCCACCGAAGTGGCCGCCCGTGGTCTGGACATCCCGGACCTGGAATACGTGGTCAACTATGATCTGCCGTTCCTGGCGGAAGATTACGTGCACCGCATCGGTCGTACCGGTCGTGCCGGCAAGCGCGGCATGGCCATCTCCTTCGTCAGCCGTGAAGAGGAGCGCACCCTGCTGGAGATCGAGGCCCTGATCGGCCAGAAGATCCGTCGCATCATGGTGCCGGGCTATGAGGTGAGCAGCCGTGACGAGCTGATCAAACAGCTGCAGGAGCGTCGCCGCTTCGGCAAGCGTCCGCAGCGTGAAGATAACGCCGTGGCCCAGGTGATGGCCGAAGCCAAGCTGCAGGGTCAGCGCCTCAAGCGTCTGGCTGCAGCCAAGAAGCCCCGTCAGCCGAAATAAGGCGGGCAGTTGCTCTATTGAACCGCAAAGGCGCCACTGGCGCCTTTGCCATCTCTGTCATCGGTGTTGACCCCTGGTGGTCAACTCAAGGATTGCTTATGACCTCTCCGACCTACAATCAGGCCCTGCTCGAGATGGCCACTCAAAGCCTGGCCGAACTGGCCCGCACCGCCGAGCAAAAGGCGGGCAAGCGCACTCCGGCGCAAGAGAGCCACTTTCTCTGCACCTGGATGGCCGACTCCCTCAAGGAGAAGCGCTTCTCCCGTCTGGTGATGGAAGATTTGAAAGCTTGGGTGCAGCTTGGCCGCACTCTGGGTGCGGGCGCCGATCTCAAGGGATTGCTGGAGCGCATCGCCTTCCAATACCAGTGCGCCATGACCAATCCGCAGCAACTGGGGGCCAAGCTGGCTGCCCTGCTGGAGGAGCTCTCAGCGGCAGGCTGGCTGGTGCTAACCGAGAGCGAGGTGAACGCCAAGCTGCGCCTGCAATCGGGCGGTCAGGCGAGTCTGGTGGTAAGCCATAACGAATATGCAGGCCATATCGAGGACGGTGAGCTTGTCAAACCCCTCACCCTCTATGTGCGCGGTGACGAGAAGGTGCTGGCCGAGGCGGCCTTCAAGCACGGCCTGCTGCTGAGCCAGGGCAACAAGAAGACCACCCTGGTCAAGCACCACAAGGCCTACCGGCTGATGCCGGACAACGCCCAACCGGCGCTGGCACTGCTGAGCGAGGCTCGCCAAGGCGCCTGATCCCGCCTGTCTTCAGCAATAAAAACGGCAGACCCTTGAGCAGGATCTGCCGTTTTTTATTGTTCGATGTTTGATGATGAGGTTGGGTAGTCGTTTAGCGGATCTTGATGCCAATCTGGCCCGCGTCACACCACTCGAACATCACCTCTTCGCTCTTGCCGCAGCAACTGCCACCACAGACCCGGCTTTCACGCTTGATGACCCGCCCCTTGCGCATCCAGACGCCGAGCATGGCCTCCACCGCATCTTCCGAGGTGTGGAAGTGGCGAGCCAGATCACGCCGGCTCACCTTCTGCTGCGCGGCGAGGTAATCCCCCAGCTCGCGCAGGATCATAAGGTCACCACCTTGCGGGCAACGATGTCACCGTGACGGCGACCGGCCCACCAGAGCAGTACCAGAGAGAGGCCATAGCTGACGATCCAGAACAGGCTCTGCTCCGGGTGAGCTGCGAAGGTCGCCACCTGATAGAAGAGGGTGGCGCACATAAAGGCCATATAGTTGCACCATACCGCCGTCATCAGCGCCCACTGGCGACCGGTTTCCCGCACCAGCGCGCCCATGGCTGCGGCGCAGGGCATGTAGAGCAGCACGAACAAGAGGTAGGCAAAGGCACCGGCCGCCCCGTCGAAGTGGGTCTGCATATTACCGTAGGTGGAAACATCGACCTCCTGCGCTTCGGCGGCAGCTTTCTGGTCGTCGAGGTTGCCAACATCAAGCCCCATGGGGTCGCTCGGGTTGATCTCCGCCAGATTGGCCGCCACGGCATCGATCGCCTCGTGGAAACTGGCCACCAGCGAGAACTCGCTCTCCTCCTCTGCATCGCCACCACCGGCGTAGAGGCTGTTGAGGGTACCGACCACCGCCTCTTTGGCGAAGATACCGGTGACGATACCGACCGTGGCCTGCCAGTTGTCATCGCGTACACCGATGGGGTGCAGCACCGGGGTCACCGCTTGGCTTATCTTGCTCAGGACCGAGCTCTCCTGCTCCTGATGGCCAAAGCTGCCATCGGTACCCAGGGAATTGAGCACGCTCAGCACGGCAACCACCAGTACGATGGTTTTACCGGCACCAAAGACGAAGGATTTGAGCTTCTGCCAGGTCTTGATGGCAACGTTGACCGGACGCGGCCACTCGTAGTCCGGCATCTCCATCAGCATGGAGTCGCTCTTGCCCGGCAGCAGGGTGCTGCGCAGCAACAGGCCGGTGAGCACCGCCACCAGAATGCCGATGAGGTAGAGACCGAACACCAGGTTCTGACCTGACTCTGGGAAGAATGCCACCGCAAACAGGGCGTAAACCGGCAGACGGGCACCGCACGACATGAAGGGGGCCATGGCGGAGGTCATCAGCCGCTCCCGCTCGGAGTTGAGGGTACGGGTCGCCATCACTGAGGGGACGGTACAGCCAAATCCCATCAGCATCGGCACGAACGCCTTGCCTGGCAGGCCGAGGCGGCGCATCAGGGCATCCACCACGAAGGCGGCGCGGGCCAGATAGCCTGAACTCTCCAGCACCGCGAGGAACAGATAGAGGCAGCCAATCACCGGAATAAAGGTGGCCACGGTCTGCAAACCAACGCCAAAGCCGTCTGCCAGAATGGCGCCCAGCCACTCGGGGGCATTGACCAGCCCCAGCAGGTGGTGCACCCCATCGACAAACAGGGCGCCCCCCATGATGTCAAAGAAGTCGATAAAGGCGCTGCCAACGTTGATGGCAAACAGGAACATCAGGTACATGACAAACAGGAAGAAGGGGATGCCAATCCAGCGATTGAGCAGCACCCGATCCAGCCACTCGCTCTGGGCCTCGGTGAGCTTGCCCTTCTGCTGACGAGCCTGTTGTACCCACTGGTGGATATGGCCGTAGCGAATATCCGCCAGTTGCAGGTCAATATCCTGTCCCTGATGGGCACGAGCCACTACATTGGCGGCCGCCGCCTGCTGACCGGGCAGCAGGGTCTCCTGCATCACCGCATCCTCTTCCAGCAGGCGCAGGGCGCGGCCACGGGTAGTGAGGTGATGCGGGGCGAGCAGGGTCTCCAGCTCCGCCAGATCGGTTTCAAGCGCGTGGCCGTAATCGAGCTGCAAGGCGGCTTGCGGCTGACCGATAAACTGGCGGATCTGCTGCTTGAAGGCGGCAACCTGCTTGCTGTTGTGGGCAGAGAGGGCCACCACCGGGCAACCGAGAGATTTGCCGAGCTTGCTCTCGTCGATGACGATGCGACGCTTTTGCAGGATATCCAGCTTGTTGAGCACCACCACCATGGGCAGGCCCAGTTCGCGCAGTTGCAGCGTGAGGTAGAGGGAGCGCTCCAGATTGGCGGCGTCGATGACGTTGAGCAGCAGGTCGGGTTGTTGGCCCTGGGCAAAGCGGCTGGCGATCTGCTCGTCCAGACTACCATCCTGACCCGCCAGGCTATAGATGCCGGGCAGATCCATCAGCTTGAAGTGATGCTCACCCGCGCTGAACTCACCCATCTTCTTGTCGACGGTGACGCCACTCCAGTTGCCTACCTGCTGGCGGGCGCCGGTCAGGGCGTTGAACAGGGAGGTCTTACCGCTATTGGGGTTACCTACCGTTACCAGGGAATAATTCATACCAGCTCTACCTCTATTTTCTTCTGAACCCGCCGCGTGCGAGTGGCAAGCTGCTTTGCAGGTTCGACTTCTTGTCTCTGAACCGCTCCCGGTGACGTTTCTTGACCGGAGCGGCAGCCGAACAGGGGGTTATACCGGCTCGACTTCTATTTGCTGGGCCAGACTCTTTTGCATGGAGAGACAGATCCCCTGGCACTGGATCTGGAGCGGGTCCCCCAGGGGGGCGGAGCGCAGATAAATGACTTCAGTCTGGGGCAACAGGCCCATCACCATCAGTTTGCGGCGCAGCGGCCGGGCGAGCTGATTCATATTCTTGATGCGAGCACTCTGTCCCGGTGACAACTGCGTGAGTACCATGACTGACTCCTGAAGTTAAACAATAATAATTCGCTTTTACTTGGGGCATTATAAGCTGTGTCTTCAACTTTTATTTGAGTAAAATCAAACTCCGCTTAGCTAACCCATAAAGTATTGCCATGAGTCACGACAACAACAGCCGCCTCGTTTACAGCACAGATGGCGGCATGATCAAGGAGCAGAGCGCTCCCCAATCCGCCTCCCCCTTCCCCACCGACGGCACCGTGCGCATTCGCCGCGAGACCAAGGGGCGCAAGGGCGCCGGGGTGATCACCATTCATGGCATACCCGCCGATCAGCAAAAATCCCTGGCTACCCTGCTCAAGAAAAAGTGCGGCACCGGAGGCGGTATCAAAGAGGGCGTTATCGAGATCCAGGGGGATAAACGGGACCTGATCAAAACCGAGCTGGAAAAAGCCGGTTTCAGCGTCAAGCTGGTGGGTGGCTGATCCCCTTGTCACTCATGCGGTTTTTCCCTAGAATGCCCGCTCCCATCGAGGGGGAGTAGTCTCGCACACCGGTGCCATCCATTGCATGAATACCGGTTTGCGACCCTGATCAACATACTTGGTGCCAAATCACCATGGTCAGGGTGATCCATGCCAGCCATGGATTTGACAAGACCTTTGACGGGCCAGTGCCAATACCGGGGACGGATGGCGCAGGCTTGTCTTTGGTTTATAACAATTCCGTCCCCCGGTCATTTTTATGGAAGCCTTGTTAACCTCAACCCTCAGCGTCGCTATTGCAGAAATCGGCGATAAAACCCAGCTGTTGGCGTTGCTGCTCATCTGCCGTTTTCGCAAGCCCTGGCCCATCATCGCCGGCATGCTGGCGGCTACTTTGCTCAACCATGCGGGCGCCGCCTGGATTGGTGAGTTCATCAGCCGCTGGCTCGATCCCAAGATAATGACCTGGCTGGTCGCCATCGCCTTTATTGCCATGGCTATCTGGATTTTGGTGCCGGACAAGATGGATGACGAGGAGAGCTCGCTGGATAAATACGGCCCCTTTATGGCCACCTTCGTGCTCTTCTTCATCGCCGAGATTGGCGACAAGACCCAGATTGCCACCGTGCTGCTGGCCGCCAAGTATGACTCGCTGGTGCAGGTCATTACCGGGACGACCCTCGGCATGATGCTGGCCAACGTGCCTGTGGTGCTGATCGGCAAGCTGGGGGCGGACAAGCTGCCACTCAAGGGGATCCGCATAGCCTGCGCCATCCTCTTCGTCGGCCTCGGAGTGAGCACCCTGATCTTCGCCTGATGGCCCGAATCCGATGACCAAGCCCTCCCCTATGGAGGGCTTTTTTGTTTGTTACGTAACCCGCTGTCGCAACCCCCAGCCGCAGAGCCAAGGAGCAGTGCACGGTTGCGGGGGCCTCATGTCATAATGGGGCAAACCTCGTGGAGCCACCCATGCACAACGTATCAAGAGAGACGCTACTCGAATGGGTCAAACAGGGACGACTGGCACCAGCGCAACTGGCCGCCGCCCGAGCCCTCGCCGATCTTCCCCCCAATCCGGCACGCTGGCAGTGGCTGTTTGACCGGCTGCTGCTCTGGCTCGGCGCCCTCTGCATCGGGGCTGGACTGGTCTTCTTCGTCGCCTTCAACTGGCATGAGTTGGGTCGGGTCTCCCGCCTCGCCCTGCTGGAGGCGCCGCTGCTCGCCATGCTGCTTCTGCTGTGGCGCAAGCCCCTTGGGGATACCCCCCGTCAGGCGCTACTGCTCGCTATCGCCCTCAATATCGGCGCTCTGCTGGCGCTGGTGGGTCAAACCTACCAAACCGGTGCTGATCCCTGGCAGCTGTTCGCCACCTGGGCGCTGATGTTGGTACCGCTGGCGGCATTTGGCCAAAGCCCTCTGCTCTGGACCTTAAGCTGGCTGCTCGGCCAGCTGGCGCTGGTGCTCTACTGGCGGCTCGGCCTGTTTACGTTCTTCTTTACCTTCGATGAAGAGGGATTGGGCTGGTGCCTTACCCTGCTCAATGCCGCCCTCTGGGGTCTGCTTCTGCTGGCGCCAACCCGCTGGCGCCTGATGCCAAGCTGGCTGGCGGGTCTGGCCGCGGGTCTGGGAGCCACTCTGCTCACACTGCTGGCGCTGTTTGATGCCGCTTCCCCGCTGGTGTGGCCGCTCTGGCTTGGCTGGCTCGCCGCGGCCTATGCCCTCTGGCATCACAGATTTATCGCCGGACTCGCCATGGGGTGCCTCAGCCTGATTGCCATCATCCTCGCCGCCCTTGGCAAATGGATGGAGCCCGATATCAACGGCTTCTTGCTGCTTAGCCTGATCGCCATCGGCCTTTCCGTCACTGCAGCCCGCTGGTTGCAACAACAACGGAGGTTACATGAGTAATCTGACCCTTTGGCACGCGCTACAACAGGCCAATATGGTGGACGGGGAGATGCCCCGCGACACCCAACCTCACTGGTCGAGCCGTTTTATGCTGGGGCTGGTGGGGTGGATTGCCGCCCTGTTCTTGCTCTTTTTTCTCTTTGTGACCTTCGAGCAGCTGACCCGCGAGGCCAACAGCGCCCTGCTGCTGGGGTCCGTATTGCTGGTGGTGGCCTACGCCCTCAATCGCAGCCAACGCGGCGATCTCTGGGATCAGTTCGTGCTGGCCCTCACCCTGGCGGCCGATGCCTGGCTGCTCTATGGCCTGATCGATCAGATTGACTATCATCACACCCTGCTCTGGTTCGGGCTTGCCCTGCTCTCGCTCGCCATTGCCGTGCTGTTCGATCACTGGCTGGTGCGGCTGTTTCACAGCGTGGCGGCGGCCCTGCTGCTTACCCTTGGTCTCGCCTGCCTCGGGCTGCAACTGCTGGCGCTGCCGCTGGTGATGACCGCCATCACTTTCTGCTGGCTGCGGGCAGATAGGGATCCAGAGCGCCACCAGCTCTATCACTCCATCACGCTGGGGCTCGCCCTCTCCCTGCTGGTGCTGGGCCGCCTGCACCACCCGCTGTGGGATGGAGGCAGCAGCGTGCTGGACGAACTGGGGCTATCGCGCCTGCCGCTCTGGCTCAATCCCCTGCTCTGCGCCGCCCTGCTGCTGGCGGTGATGGTGAAGCTGAGGCTCCCTCTGCTGTTTGGCCTGCCACTAGTGCTGATCAGCGCCATCATCCCCGGCATGGGAGCGGGCGCACTGGTGCTGATCCTCGGGTTTTATGCCGGCAGTCTGGGGCTGATGACACTCTCGGCCCTGCTGCTGCTCGGCTATGGCTCGCTCTATTACTACGATCTTGGGCTCACCCTGATGACCAAATCCTGGCTGCTGCTGGGCTCCGGCATCCTGCTGCTGGGGGCCCGCCAGCTGCTCACCACCTTCGCGGCAAGGAGCGACTCATGAAACCCGTCACCCGACAGCTCGCCCTGTTGCTGAGCGGCCTCGCCATCCTGGCGGGCATCAATGCCACCGTCTGGCGCTATGAGCACGCCATGAGCAGCGGCGAAGTGGTGCTGCTGCGGCTCGCCCCGGTCGATCCTCGCTCACTGATGCAGGGGGATTACATGCGGCTCAACTATGAAATTGCCCGCGAGCTGACCAGCCGCGACGCCAGAGCTACTCAAAACAAGGGCAGCGATACCCTGGTGATCCGCCTCGATGCCCATCAGGTGGCCAGTCTGGTGGCCGATGGCAAACCGGATCGGCTCGCCAGCGATGAGCGGCTATTGCAGGTGCACCAGAGCGAGCGGCAGTGGCAGATCGGCCCCGATGCCTACTTCTTTGAAGAGGGGTCGGGAGAGCAGTACGAAGCGGCCCGCTACGGCGAGTTCCGGCTGCAAGCGGATGGCAAGACCCTGCTGGTGGGGCTGCGGGATGAGGCCTACCAGCCCATCGGGCAGATCCGCGCCCGCTGGTAACGGCCGTGAGTGGCTATTTACTCTGTTGATGGTCACACTCAAGAGAAGGTTGATCGCTAAGGATGTTCCCAATGAGGATATGGCTGATCTGTCATCTATTGCTGCTCTGCTTAGCCTCGACGGCACGAGCTGATCTGGGCAAGCTCGAGTATCTCACCGAAGAGTACCCCCCCTACAACTTCAGCGATCAGCAAGGCCAGCCCACCGGCCTTGCGGTCGATTTGCTGCAGATGATCTGGCAACACAGCGGCGTGACACCCCAGCCGGTGCGCATCCTGCCCTGGGCTCGAGGTTATTACTTGCTAACCCAGAAGCCCAATGTGGTGCTCTTCTCCACCGCCCGTACCCAGTCGCGGGAAAATCTCTTTAAGTGGGTGTGCCCCATCGGCTACTCGGAGTACATACTGCTGGGCCGCAAAGCACAGAACATCACCCTGACCACCTTTGATCAGATGAGTCAGTACAAGATCAGCGCGGTGCGTTCGGATGCCGCCGAACAGCTGCTGCTCAACAACGGCATGGATGACAACAACATCATCCCGGCCAACCGCCTCTCCCAGGGGTTGAAGATGCTGCTCTCCGGCCGCGCCGACCTGCTAGCCACCAGCAAGCTGGCGGGATATGACGCCATCCGCGAATTGAAGCTCAACAGCGGCGACTTCAACGTGGCTATGGTGCTGAGTGCCGAACAGCTCTGCTATGCCTTCAGCCGTCAGGTGCCCGACAGCGAGATCTCCCTCTTTCAGCAGGCCCTGACCCGCGCCCTCGCCTCGGAGGAGTTTCGGAAATTGCAGACCAAATATCTGCCGATACACTGATCTTTCATCCGATGGCGAGGATTGAGCATTTTTACCGTACGATCGCTACCTGTCAGGGGGCTGGCTATTGTGCACTCGAGTCGTCACACTGTTTGGCATCGTCGATATATAGTGAAGGGTCTCACCCATGAGAACATGGCATCTCTCCCACATCTTGCTGCTCCTGTGGACCAGTTTTGCATGGGCAGGCCTGGATTCTCTCGAATACAAGACAGAAATATCCCCGCCTTTTAACTTCAGTGACGCACAGGGTCAGCCCACCGGCCTTGCCGTCGAACTGCTGCGGATGACCTGGCAATACAGCAATACGCCTCCCCAACCAATACGAATCCTGCCGTGGGCCAGAGGCTATCAAGAGTTGAACAGCAAGCACAATGTCGTGCTGTTTGCCACCGCCCGGACACCGGAGCGGGAGGTGCTTTTCAAGTGGGCTTGTCCCATCGACAACTCGGACTTTGTACTGCTTGGCCGCGCCGCTGACAAATTGAACCTTTCCTCCATCGAGCAAATAAAAAATTTCAAGATTGCGGTGGTACGCTCGACCGTGTCGAATCAGCTGTTGCGGGAAAGGGGTCTGGATGAGAGCAACCTTGTCGAGGCCAACCGTCTCAGCCAGGCAGCCAAAATGCTCGCATCGGGCCGCACCCATCTCTTTGCCACCAACAAGCTGGTCGGCTACCAAACCCTCAAGAACCTCAATCTGGATCTTAAGGACTTCAATGTGGCCTTCATCCTCGATAGCAAGCCACTCTGCTACGCCTTTAGCCGTCAGGTGCCAGACCGGGATATCGACAGATTTCAACAAGCTCTGGATAGAGCACGGGCATCACCTCAATTTTTGCAACTGCAAGCCAAATACCTGGCGCTGCAGCCAACACATGGGCCGGGATAGCCACGACCGCCCGCGTTTTTTGCCAAACATGCTCTGTTGCCTTGGCGAAATCGGCCAGCTTGGTCACACTTGAGCATGATATTCCCTTGATCAGGACGGCAAAAATGAAACCATGGATTGGATTAGCCGGGGCGCTGCTGGCCACTCTCGCACAGGCGAGTCCTGAACTCGGCAAACTGCACTACATCACCGAAGAGTACAAACCCTACAACTACGTCGATGCCAGCGGCTCCCCCACCGGCCTCGCGGTCGAGCTGCTGCAACTGGTATGGAAAAAGACCAATACGCCGCCGCAGCCCATCACCATCATGCCATGGGCGCGCGGTTACTACCTGCTGACCCAAAAACCCAATGCAGTACTCTTCTCCACCGCTCGCACCCAGGCGCGGGATCCCCTGTTCAAATGGGCCTGTCCCATCGGTTACGCCGAAATCGTGCTCGTAGGGTTGGCCGAGCGCAATATCACCATCTCCAAACTCGATGATGCCAAAGCGTTCAATATCGGAGCTGTGCGGGCTGATGTGGGAGAACAGTTGCTACTCAACAACGGCTTTGATGAGACCAAGCTGATGGCCGCCAATCGGCTGGCACAAGCGCTGAAGATGCTCACCTCAGGTCGGATCGATCTGGTCTCCACGAACAAAACCACCATGGAACAGCTGATCGCGGAGCAAAAGCTTGATCCTGCACGATTCAAAGAACAATGGGTACTGAGCTCAGAGCAGTTCTGCTTCGCTTTCAGCCATCCGGTGAGCGACGAGCTGGTCAAAGAGTTCCAGACCGGTTTGACCCAGGTACTGGCGAGCAGTGAGTACCCGCTGCTGCACAGCAAATATTTCCCGGCGCCCGCCCCTGCGGCAGCCAAAAGTGAAGCAGCCAACACGACATCGGCTAACAGCGCCCCCACCAGCACAGCCAACTAGCAGCCCTCACCTTTTAACACCGCCAATACAGAGGGGCCCGATATGGGCCCCTCTGGCTTTGTGGCTCACTGTACTCAAGCGCGCACGACTTGTACGTTCTTGTCGAGCACTCTCCTTTGGCTATTCACCTTGGGTTGCCCACATTGAGTTACTCGTACAGACCTTTGCGTTCAACCACGCACCAGCGCCGCGGCGGCCACCTTGTGACGAGCGATGAGACCCTCGACATCCAGTCCCTCGATGGCGCCATCCACAACCCGCCACTTGCCACCCACCATCACCCGATCGGCACGCTCGGCGCCGCACAAAATGATTGCTGCAATGGGATCGTGACAGCCACTAAAGCGCAGATCGTCGAGCTTGAACAGCGCCAGATCCGCCTGCTTGCCGGGCAGCAGCTCGCCGAGATCGTCGCGCCCGAGCAGCCGTGCCGAGCCTACGGTCGCCCACTCCAGCACTTTGCGTGGGGTGATGCGCTCGGCGCCGTAACGCAGTCGCTGCAGATAGAGCGCCTGACGAGCTTCTTGCATCAGGTTCGAGGCATCGTTGGAGGCCGAGCCATCCACTCCGAGCCCCACCGGCGCACCGGCCGCTTCGAGATCCAGGGTCGGGCAGATACCGGAGGCGAGCCGCATATTGGAGACGGGACAATGACACACCCCGGTGCCTGCCGCCCCCAGCCGCGCAATCTCGTCCGGATTGAAGTGGATGCCGTGGGCCAGCCAGGTGCGATCGCCAAGCCAACCCACCTTTTCGAGATAATCGACGGTGCGCAGGCCAAAGCGTTCAAGGCAAAACGCCTCCTCATCCAGCGTCTCCGCCAGATGGGTGTGCAGCCGCACATCGAACTCGGCCGCGAGCCTGGCGCTCTCCACCATGATCTCTTCGGTGACCGAGAAGGGGGAGCATGGAGCCAGCGCAATCTGGATCTGCGCCCCGGCGCCGCGCTCGTGGTACTGGCGCACCAGCCGCAGGCTGTCATCGAGGATCTGCTGCTGCCCCTGCACCGTGTGGCGTGGTGGCAACCCCCCCTCATCTTCGCCAAGGCTCATGGAGCCGCGAGTCAGCGTGGCGCGCATGCCCAGCTCACGCACCGCCGCCACCTGAATATCGATGGACTCCTCCATCCCGCGCGGGAAGAGGTAGTGGTGATCCGCGGCCGTGGTGCAGCCCGAGAGCAGCAGCTCCGCCATCGCCACCTTGCTCGCCAGCGCCAGCCCATCCGGCGTCAATCTTGCCCACACCGGATAGAGGGTCTTGAGCCAGGGGAAAAGCGGCTGATTGACCACCGGCCCCCAGGCACGGGTCAGGGTCTGGTAGAAGTGGTGGTGGGTATTGATAAGGCCCGGCAGCACTACATGGTCACGGGCATCGAACAGCTGCTCGCAAGGCCGGGCAGGCTGCTGGCCTGCCGCCAGCACCTCGCTAATCAGACCGTTTTCAATCACCAGTCCGCCGCGGCCATCGACCGTTTCGCGGGTAAAGGTGGCAAGGGGGTTTTTGATCCAGATACGGGTAGCGGACATGGCCGACTCCTCCATCAGTGACACATAGGGGTGAGCCAGCTCAGTTATACCCTGTCTGCTGATCCAGAGGCGGCGCAGTACCGCAGTGGCTCCAGTCTATCCAGCGGCAGCAAAAAATCTGTGATCACCTTATAAAATCAAGGGGATAGCTACTCTGCTTACGGCATAGATGCATCAATTGCAATCAGCGACCAGGCATGAGCCGCAGACATAAAAAAGGGGAGCCTGGCTCCCCTTACAAGATGGGCTGCATTAAAACTTGTAAATCCAGGAGATAGCGGTGAAGTAACCGTTATAGTTCTGGTTCACATGACCCATGCTGTACTCCTCACCGGTATAGAGGTAATCCACGTCATGGTAGAACTCGTAGCGCATATCCCAGCGCAGCGACTGCTTCTCGTCGAGCTGATAAAGGGCGTAACCTTCCAGACGATGCTGTTTACTGGTCAGATCGGGGTAGTCATAACCCTTGCTGGCATCTGTCTGGCCACGGCCATAGGAGAAGCTGTAATCCACCCCCAGTTCCAGCGCCAAATCAAACGCCTTCTTCTGGCTTAGTCCCACTCCCAGAGTAGTGATTTGGTCACGCACCCGGGTCGAATAGGGCTGCCAGTCCGGGGCACCGGTGTAGGCATGGTTCTGGCTTGAGGTGATCCACTGTACGTTGCTGAAGAGATGGCCACTGAGGTTCTCATCAAACTGCTGGTTAAGGGTCAGATCGATACCATAGTCCTCCCCTTCACTGAGTCCGATGTCAGGCTCCGGATAGTTGGCCCGTGCCCACCACCCTTCCAGCGAGGAGCTTAACTGCTCGCTGAAGGCATACTGCAGATCGCCACGCAGCTCGAACCTGTCACGATTGGCCAGATAGAACTGACGCAAGGTCGGGCTGACATTGGTATTGTTATTCTTCCACTCAGAGCCATCCCGGGTGCTCCAGGAGAGTTTACCCCCCAGTTGCAGATCACCCACCGGGCGATAGCGACTCTTGAGGAACAATGTCTGCTCATCCGTCTTGCGACGATCCGCGTACTCCCGTTCATCGGCACGATACTGGTAACCCCCGGTTACCTTGACCGATCGACTCAGGCGGTAATCCGCTTCCAGATTGGCTTTACTGTGAGAACGATCCCCCGGCTGCCGTTGTTTGCCAATCACTACCTGCTTGTCCGAGTTGTCCTGCCGATCCCGGTATTCGCCCCCGGCACGCAGAGTCAAATCCCGGCCAAAACGCCCCACCCATTTGGCATTGGTCTGGATGGTATCGATCTCGCCATGGAAATCGCTCTGGGTGATCGGCACCTGCCGGAAGGCGGCTAGATAGCCATCCGACGTTGCTCGACTGCTGAGAATGCGACCGCTCAGACTCTGCCGGTTCCAGTTGTACTGGCCGGACAAACTGACCTGATGGAAGCTGTTGTCGGGTTCGTAAGCCCGCTCATTGGCATAGGGGTCGCTGGCCGAACCGAAATAGAATGCGGTCTCCTCGTTGCGATAGAGTGAGCCGTTGTAGGCCAGATCAACCAGCCAGCCTTCACCCAGGTAGCTGATGCCACTCTTGACCAGGGTGGTGGTGCTGCCATCGACCAGCTTGGGTACAAAGCCCGGCGTACTGCCTATCCCCGGGATGCTGGACTGATAAGTGGCCAGCGTTGCCTCTTTTTTCTCATAAGAGAAATCGGCATAAGGGCGCCATGGGCTCTTGGGGGTATAGGCAAGCCCCATGGTCAGCTTCTTGCGGACCACCTCCTTGTCAAATTCGGCCAGCGCACCAGCCGCCATCGGCGCATCATCAGAGCGATAGACACTCTTGCCATGGCTGTTCCAGTAAAAGGGGGTTTCGGAGTAGCCAATTTTGGCGCGCGCGCCATCATAGAACCCTTGCTCCAGTGACATGCTGAAACGGCGCATTCCCAGATCCCTGGCCTCGAGTGCGCCGTAACGGGATCCCTCTCCCCGATACTGCAGGTCAGCGTTAAAGATCCCCAGCATGCCGGTATCGTTGGCGGCGGGCACCCAGTTGCGAAAACGGGTCGCGCCATCATCGTTGATGTAGCCTGTCCCCAGCCCCACCTCACCAAACCAGCCACTCTCGCTTTCACAGGATGCGCAGCGCCAGCGTGCGGTTTTGGCCTCCCTGGCCGATTGCAGGGAGTAATCCTCGACAGCCAGCGGCTCCTCGGTGGCATGGGCCGAGAAGATGGTCAGCAAGGAGAGCCAAAGTGTTGAATGTTTCATGACTTCTCTCCTCAACGTCGCAGGGACTGCCCATTCGGATGGTTGGTCCCGTGGATCTGGTTATGACAGTTCAGGCAACTGCCGCCGCGCACCTTGAGATCCCCCTCGGGGATGGACACGTTGGCATGGGGGGCACTGTGACACTCCTGACACAGCTGGGGCACGCGCTTGTTGAGCAGCGCCTGATTGATGGAACCGTGGGGGCTGTGGCATAGAGAGCAATCCTCGGTCACCGGTTCGTGCTCCCACAGGAAGGGGCCCCGCTTCTCGGCATGGCACTCGTAACAGCTCTCGTTGACGGTTGGCTGTTTCAGGCTGGCCTCATTTTGTGACTGATGCGGGTTGTGGCAGCTGGAGCAGGGCATTTCGCCATTCAGGATGGGATGACTGGTGCGCTTGTGCAGATCCGATTTCTCTGCGGCATGGCAGCTGGTGCAGGTCTCGACCTGTTTCTTGCTGTCCATCACCGGATCCTTGGCCTGGTGCAATGTGTGGCAGCTGGTACAGGAGAGATCCTCGACCGCATGAACACTGGCATGCCAGCCCATCCGGTTGGTATCGGTATGACAGGAGAGACAGACACTGTTCTGCTTCTCGACCGGCACAGGTGAATCGGGACCAAAGGTGATCATCGGCTCCCGTTTCTCTCCTTTGCGAGGATTGCGCGTGTGGTTGCCTGCCGGACCATGACAAGCTTCACACTGCCGGTCGGCCATGGGGCCATTCTGGTTGCCCAGATTGCCGTGCACACTGTGGAATATGCCGGTCGCGGGTTTACGTGAATCTGAATCGTGGCACTTGAGGCAGGTATCAGCTCCCTTCGGGGAGTATTTTCCCTGGTCAAATTTCTTGTCCAGAGCCGATTCAATCTGGAGTCGCGGATCTGCATCGCCAGCGGGTTGCGCGGCATCGCTCTTGGCCCAGGCTGACAGGCAGCTCAGGGCCAATATGCCAGCCAATAACCACTGCGAGATGGTCTTTTTCATCTTGTTTCCTTCAACGGCGAAGGGCCAGGGGTTACCCCCTGACCGCAGGATTTCATCAACGGAAGTCGTAGACCTTGTGAACCTTGTCGACACCCTGCTCCTGCCCGACGGCATGGCAAGAGGCACACTGTTCAACACCGGTTGCGGCTTCGATCGTCTCTGCACCAAAGACGGCGCCGTTATTCTTCATGTGGGTAGCCCACTCATCCCCTGCCACCGGGCTATCCGGCTTGACCAACCCCAGCGGTGATTTGAGGTGACAGCTGGAGCAGACCACCAGCACCGGGCTGAAGTATTTGGGCTGTTTGTTGTCAGCCGTGGTGGCGACCAGAGAGGGGCGAGCGTTCTGCTGGTTGGGCAGGTTGTATTGCCCCTGGGTATGACAGGACTCGCAGTTGCTGATATCGCCCGGGAAGGTAGCGCTTCCCCCATGTTTGGCGCCAAGCGCGTGGAAGGAGTGGACGTGATATTTCAGGTCCCCCGGCACCCCCGCATAGAACGAGGTACGGGTCGCGTTGTGGCAACTGGTGCACTGGCTCATATCCTTGGCCGCATGATTGCTCATGTGGACTGCCAGATCCTTGTGACAACTGTTGCAGGAAGCGAGATCCGCACCGGCCTTGAGCAGATAGCTGCTGTCGATGCCCCCTTCGGCACGGAAGTAGGCGCTGACCGGATTGATGGCGATCAGGGAGAGTGCGCTGGCAGTACTGCTGCAAGGCAGCAGATCCCCTGCGGCAAACGCCCCGTTGCGATCGGCTTTACGCGCCACACAGACTCTCAAGTCGGCGATGGTCGCAGCCAGGGTGCCGTTGACCTCGTTGCCCGTCTCTTTGCTGCACAGGAAGCGGCCTGTGCCCTGGCTGACACACTTGCTGAACTCGATCTTGTTGCCAGAGACGAAGGTCTGCGGATTGGTGGTGGCCAGCTCGAATCCCTGGCCCTGATCCCAGTTGACCAGAATGGCCGGATTGCCATCTTTGACATATTTCAGCACGTCATTAACGCTCTCGGCCGGCGTACCGTCGACGGTGACGGTCAGTTCGACCTCGATATTGGGAGCGGCATAGCGAACGTCATCGAACGTGAACTGCAGCTTGTCGCGTCCAATCGCCTCGTTGGCCATGTAACCCAGGTGAACCATATAAGGTGACTTGCTGCTGGCCGGATCAGCGCCATGGCACTGGGTGCAGACTGCGCCACTGTTGATCTTGCCGGTGATGTGAGCATCAAAACCTGTGGAGCTGGTTGAATCGGCATGACAGGCACCACAGGCTTTTTCCTGGGCATGTTGCCAGTTACCGGCATTGAGGGTGGCTGGCGTAGCGTCCTTATGACAGGTATCGCAGTTGCGCGGGTCTTGCGGAAAGTGGCTGACCGTCTTGGTATCCGTGCTATCCAGATTGCCATGGTACTTGTGCACTATGGTCGTCAGAGAACGGCGGGTAGCAATGGTCGGATTGCTCTCGTTGTGACAGGTGACACAGAGTTTGGGGTCAGCGCGATCCGCGTGTTTGATCGCTTGCTTCATGTGACAACTGTTACAACTGCTCTGATCCACGATATCCCGGGTCAAAGCGGCGGGCGTCCCTGCCGGCACCCAGTCCAGCACATAGTTGGTAACGGGAACATTGTTGCTGCCACCAAAAAAGATACCGAGACGATGAGTCGCCGTCTCATCCCAGCTAATTACACCATTATTGCTTTGTGAATCAGAAGGATAGGGATCCTGCACTGTGGTGGGGTTGATCGCAAAGGTGTAGCGATATTGCCCATTGCCCAGTGGCTCCAGCTTGCCGCTGTTTTCACTGGTGGCTTTGCCGGAACGGTAGATAAAACTCTTCCAGATGGCCGGGTCTTGCCGTGTGGCATCGCGGCCGGGGATCACCTTGTTGAGGGTGAAGGAGGGGATCGTAGCGCCCAGGTCGTAACCCGAACCCTGTTTGTCCGCCACGTTGAACTGCACCGAGAGCTGACCATCCGGGGTGAGAACCGGTGTCGAGGCCGAGATAGTCAGAGAGTCAGGGGTTCCAGGAGGAGGGGGGGGCGGCTCACTCTTGTCACTGCCATCCCCCCCGCCACCGCAGGCCGAGAGGGTGAGCACCATTGCAGCGGCCACCAGCGCTTTCCAGTATTTCATCTTGTTTATCCTTTTTTATCGGATTTTTATTTCATGTATGAGCTGTGTCAGAAAAGCCCCAAAAACATGCAACATTAGGCCCCTTTGGACCCTCTTTTGGTCAAAAACCATTTCCATCCGAATTATAAGGTTTATATAGTGCTCGACGTTGATAGAAGTCTCAAAAGCGGGATTAAGCCCACTTTTTCGAATAAAAAAACTGTATAGACTGGCTTTTACGATTTTTATGTCACTAGGAGTGCAAAATGAAGCGAAGCATGAAATTGGAAGTGGTGGGGTTATCTCTGTTGATTGGTTCAATTGGGCCAGCCTTTGCCGGGGTCGACGAGATGGCCAAAACATGTAACGCATGTCACGGTAATCAGGGGATCAGCTCACATACGGATATTCCGACAATCGCCGGAATAGCAGAATCTAATCTTGCGGAGCAGATGCGAAGCTACCTGGATGGCCGCCCTGCTAAGACCGTTAATCATGTCACCGGTGACACCAGCAAACAGGGAAACATGACCGACATTGTTAAGGGTCTTAGCGACGATCAGATCGACGAATTGGCAGCTTACTATGCCGAACTGCCCTACCAACCGATGAAACAACCGTTCGATGCCGCACTGGCCAAAGCAGGACAAAAACTGCATGAAGAGTCTGGTTGCAAGAAGTGTCACTCCGAAGGTGGCTCCGTTGCCGACGATGAAGCATCCATCCTCTCCGGTCAGCCAAAAGGTTACATACTGATGGCCCTGCAAGAGTTCAAGGCTGGCAAGCGCAGCAATGACGAGAAGATGAATAACGCCATCATTGCCATGAGTGATGCCGACCTCAAGGCGCTGGCCGAGTACTACGCCAGCCAGCAATAACCAAAGCGGTCAGGTTTATCCATTGATCAAGCCCCCACTCTGTCGTGGGTGGGGGACTCTTGCCCGTTTCTGGCATTTTGGGAGGTATTTGTCGCTCTTTTTCTTGTCAGGGGGTGGATAACGCCGCTGAACCTCTTTGATCCGGAGTCCAGTATGAAAAAAATAATGCAATGGGCCTTGCTTGCCACGATCTGTCTGGGTGCAAGCGAGTTTGCCCTCGCCGCGACCGCCGTCGAACCAGCGTCTGCCGCCATCAGCACTGTGGCCGATAGCAGTGCCGCCGATGCACTGGCCGCACGCCAGGCCAAAGCCGCGAAGAAAGCCGCAGCCGAGAAAAAAGCGGCCGCCCGTTTCGCCAAGTGTGACAAGTGCCACGACGGAAACGAGGGGATGCATGGCAAGCATGCCAGCGTCACCAACCCCAATACCAATGAAGCTGTGACCTGTACCAA
This sequence comes from Aeromonas sp. 600774, assembly GCF_049175075.1. Taxonomy (NCBI): domain Bacteria; kingdom Pseudomonadati; phylum Pseudomonadota; class Gammaproteobacteria; order Aeromonadales; family Aeromonadaceae; genus Aeromonas; species Aeromonas sp. 600774. The sequence goes on along the minus strand of NZ_JAAKUJ010000010.1, from coordinate 167,119 downwards.
CTGTCACGGCAACCCGTCAGCCCAGCACCGCAAACAGCGTGGCGGCATTGTCGACGTGATGCGCTTTGGCGACGATGCCTTCCCGCTCAGCCAGCAAAACGGCGTCTGCATGAGCTGCCATGAGCCCGATGATCTGCGCAAGGCGCTGTGGGCTCACGACGTGCATGCGACTCGCGTGACCTGCACCAGCTGCCACCAGTTGCACCCGGCCAAAGAGCCCATGGTCGGCATCCCCGAGAAGGCCCGCATCAAGCTGTGCGTCGACTGCCACAGCAAGCAGCATGAGGTCAGGCAGCAAGCCGCGGCCAAGGAGGGCGCATGAGCACGACCCGTCGCGAGTTTATGGTGGGGATGAGTGCCAGCGCCTTGATCCTGATGACGGGGTCGCCCCGCGCCCTGGCCAACAGCATGACCATCGGGGGGATACGCTACGGCATGATCCACGATGAGACCGCCTGCATCGGTTGTACCGCCTGCATGGATGCCTGCCGGGAAGTCAATCAGGTGCCACAAGGGGTAGCTCGCCTGCAGATCCTGCGTACCGGGCCTGTGGGTGAATATCCGGAACAGGAGTACCGGTTTTTCCGCAAGTCCTGCCAGCACTGTGATAACGCCCCCTGTGTGCATGTCTGCCCGACGGGCGCATCCCATATCCGGGCCGAGGATGGCATCGTCGACATCAACCCCGATCTCTGTGTCGGTTGCCGTTACTGTCTGGCAGCCTGTCCTTATCAGGTCCGCTTTATCAACCCGGTCACCCGCACTGCCGACAAGTGCGATTTTTGCCGCAAGACCAATCTGGCCAACGGCAAGCAACCCGCCTGTGTCGAAGCCTGCCCTACCAAGGCGCTGGTGTTCGGCAATCTGGATGATCCTCACAGCCCGATCGCCAAGCGGCTGGTGCACGAGACCACCTATCGCTACAAACAGTTCCTCGGCACCTCGCCCAAGATGTATCGGGTACCAAAAGGGGAGATAAAATCATGAGTCCACATAACCCGCATCATGGCGGTATCCCTCTGCAGATGGTGAGTAGCGAAACGGGAGGTGTGTACCATGTGGCATAACGCATTTCACTTCGACTCACTGGTCTGGGATGGTCCCATCGCCATCTACCTCTTTCTGCTGGGGATCTCCGCCGGTTCAGTCACCCTCTCGGTGCTGTTGCGCCAGCGCGGGGCCGGCAGCGAGAACGGCATCATCAGGGCGACCGCCATTCTGGCCCCGCTCAGCGTGATACTGGGGCTGCTGATCCTCATCTTCCACCTGGCTCGTCCCTGGACCTTCTGGAAGCTGATGTTCCACTATCAGTTCGATTCCGTGATGTCGATGGGGGTCATGCTGTTTCAGGTCTATATGACTGTGTTGTTTGCCTGGCTGGCGGTGGTCTTCAGAGCCGAGATCGAGGGGCTGCGGCGGCACCTGCTGGCGGACAGGTTCGCCTTCATCGATACCCTGATAGGCAAGGTGGCAAAGCTTGAGCGACTGCTTACTCCCCTGTTGTTGTTGCTGGCCGTACTGCTGGGGGCCTATACCGGCTTCCTGCTCTCGGCGCTCAAGACCTACCCCATGCTTAACAACCCGATCCTGCCGGCGCTGTTTCTGGTATCCGGTATCAGCTCGGGGGTAGCCTCCACCATCTTGCTGGCGGTGACTCTGTTCAAGGAGAGCAGCCATAGCAAGGGGGTGAGCTTTGTACACCGCTTCGAGCGCCCCATCGTGGCCATCGAGGTCTTCTTGCTGGTCTGCTTCTTCACCGGCCTCTACTTCGGTGGCGGCCAGCGGGAGGCAGCGATGTGGGCGGCCATAGGCGGCGGCTTCTGGTCGCAGGTCTTCTGGTTTGGCGTGATTGGCATCGGCATCCTGCTTCCCCAACTGTTGGGGCTGCTCAGCTCGCCAGCTCGCCAGCACCAGCGCTCCCATCTGGTGCTGGTCTGCAGCCTGAGCCTGGTGGGGATCTTGCTGCTGCGCTACTTCATCCTCTATGCCGGTCAGATGACGGTGCTGTAACATGGTCGCGCGAATGGGCTACTTATGAGTCTCACCCTTACATAGGCTGACACACTTTCGGCTCGTTCTTCTCCCCCCCCCACCTCCTCGGCATCCACCATGGGGCCAAAGGCGGGATAAATAACAAGCGCCCTGCCGGGCGCTTGTCGTAGTTATCGTGATGACCGGATTCAGGGAACCGGACAGATGCTCGGCGAGCCACTGTTGCGGGGCCAGAGGGTGGATCCGTCGCTTTCAGAGAGCGGCAGGAATGTGACGCCTTCGCTCATGTTGGCTGGGGGCAGGTCATCCTCCAGCACATACATCCCCATCGGCAGGCTGCCATAACGCTGGTTGGCCTGCACCTGAGCGACTGCGAGGCTTGAGTAACGCAGGCCGAGCAGATCGAAGTGATTGCGCCAGTCCCAACCGGTGAGCCGACTGAGTGCAACCAGCATAAAGTCATTGCCCGGTATGTCGCGCACCCGTTTGCCGCCATAGACCGCATGCCCCGAGTAGGGGAACAGGCTAAAGCCGAGCCTATCCTTGTTGGCATTCCACTGCGCTTCACTGTCGGCCGCCGCGCCGAAGATCCGTGAGTGCTGATAAAGCAGAGTGAAGAGAGTGAAGCCATCGTTCAGCCGGGTGCCATCAGTCAGGAGCATACGGTGGGCGCGTAATGCCATCTGGATATAAAACGCCATGCGATAGCCGTTGTGGACGGCGTAGGCATTGCTCTTCCAGGGGGCTTCGTAGCGACTCTCGCCGGTATCGAGCACCTTGCAGTTGGCCCCGAGCACGACGCGGTTGCCACTCCTGTCCCGTACCTGCGCCGCATCAGACATGAACACATAGAAGAGATCCTTGTGATTCATGTGTCCATCCTTGATGGGCGCCGTGTTGCCATCTCTCAGATAATGGGCGCGCCACTTCACCACATAAGGGAAGATATTGTTGGAGTTTTCCCCCGCCCGGCTGCCGTAGCCACTCCAGTTGTCGGCATCGCCTGCCGCCGCGTACTGCACGTTCAACCGGTTGGTCTGCAGGTTGTGGCCCAGCTCGTGATTGTCGAGCCAGCCGGTCGGGCTGATGCTGCCGGAAGAGTCCCACGGGTTGCCACTGCAACCACTGCCGCAATGGGCATTCTGGTCATAGTTGGCATGCTGGATGATGGTGCGGGTGTGGAGCGATTCATCGAGACACCCCTCCCCCAGCAGTGCCACACAGGCGTTTTTAACATCTGCCGGCAGCGACTCATCGAGCCCCTTGCCCTGAATTTTCAGGCCCGCCAGGGTGTAGACGCCATTGATGTGATCCCGGGCGATGCTGTCGAGCAGGGCATTGGTGTCGGGGATAACGCCACCCACTGCATTGGTGAAGCGATCCCGGCGCAGATGCTGTTCGGCGCCATCGGCCCGCAGATCGATATGGGGCAGCTCGGTTTGTTCCAGCCGCTCGTTGAACTCGCGTATCTGCTGCTCATCACTGAAATCCATGATGGCCGGATGACGGGTGACGCCCGTGGCGCTTACCTGGACGGCCAGCGATGCTGCCCCCCCTTCCAGATAGAGATAGATAGGGCCGCCGTAAGGAGAGGTGAAGGTGACGCTGCCCCCCTTGGCCAAGAGCAGTCGTCCGGTGGTCAGCTCCAGCGGTGCTCGATAGATCTTCTGCTCATAGGCGCGATTGGTGTTGGGCCTGTGGTAGTTGAGTCGGACGGTAGCAGACACATCGGCGTTATCGGTGCGTCTCAGGGTGATGGTTTGTCCCGGCAGGGCATACCAGCCGGTGGTGGTCCACTGCCTGCTGTAGGGAACCGCAATGCGCCGACTGTCGGTGAGCGTCGCGGGATAGGCGTAGTGAGCTGCTTGTCCTTTCACCACCTTGTTGCGATCGGTGACGTACTCCCCCAGATCGGGCTGGGCCGGGGTACGGGTGCGGGCATAGCTCACCAGCCAGTCGGCAAACATCGCCTGCTGCCAGAATTGATGTTCATCCCAGGCAATGGGGTAGTCGATGGCGGTCCTGTATTTGTCGGCCAGCAGCAGGGTGGCGGGCAACAGTGTCACGCCGTCACGAGCAAAGGGACTGATCCCGGCCTTGTCGAGGGTGATGGCCGCATTTCTCAACCAGTCGGCACCCAGCTTGAACTGCTGGTTGAAGCTCTCCGAGCCACCGCAATTGATAAAGTTGCCGCCGCAGCTATCGAGCCACTGGGTAGTGAAGTTGCGATCCTGAAGGTTGCCAAGCAGGGTATCGACCGCCATCAGCTGGGTGTCGGGTGCCATGATGGTGTTCACTGCCAGATCGCTGGCTCTGAGTTTTGACCAGTAGTTGCCCCAGGTGACCAGCCCCATATCGAGATAGAGGGGGCTTAGTAGCGAGCTGGCATCGCGCCGATAGTTGGAGAGCAGCAGCGGGATCCCGGCCGCTTTGGCCTTGGCGATCCCCTGTGCGATCCCCTGATACCCCAGCCCCTGGCGGTCGATATCGCTGATCACGATAAGCTCCGGCGCCATGGTATCGATGCAGTCACTCAACGCCTGATAATCGCAGGTATTGGCCGGGTTGATGCTGTGCTTGTCGGGATAGATCGCCTTGAGCCAGTCACGCACGCCTTCGTTGTGGGGAAAATAGACGCTATCGGCGCGACTTGGCATCTGGGCGGAGAGGATGCGCAGGCCATCGCTATCCTTGCCCCGGGTCAGCCAGCCAATCAGCCCCTTGAGCAGCGCCTCGCTCTGTGCTGTGCGGTCAACGGAAAACAGGTTCGCCCCCATGGCGGCCTGACGGTAATCGGCTTGCTCGGAGACCATCACCAGACCCCGGATCTCGCTCTCCCCCTTGCCATTGATGTTGGAGGGGAGCAGGGTCACCGTGCTCTCCGGCTGGAAGCTGGAAAAGGTGATGGAGTCGTGGCTCGGGTTCCAGCTGATCTGTGCCATTCCCTGATAGAGGCTGCGAACCAGCTCGGTGCGGTGCGCCTCACTGTCGGCAATCGCCGCACGGGCATGGGCGATCAGGGATTGCTCGCTGGCAAGGGTATGATCTTCCCGGGCAATCGCATTGGCGGCATCGCTGATAAAGCGGGCCGAGATCTGACAATCGGCGCGCATGGGGGCTGTGGTGTAGGTATTACCCGTCAGGGTGCCCTCACATCCTGCGATCTGTGTCAGTACGAAGCCACTCTCGGGCTGCACGGTGAAACGGCCCTGTTCACCGGCGTTCAGACGCAGTGCGTCGGGGCTGAGTGCGCCCCCCTGAGAAGCGTGGGTGGTGGCGTTGAAATAGACGGCGGCACTCTCCTGCGTGAAGCTGGCCGAGATCTGGCAATCACCACGCATGGGGCCGGTGGTGTAGGTGTTACCCGTCAGGGTGCCTTCACACCCTGTGATGTGTGCCAGCACGAAGCCACTCTCGGGCTGCACGGTGAAACGCCCCTGTTCACCCGCATTCAGGCGCAGGGAGTCGGGGCTGAGCGCGCCCCCCAGAGAAGCTTGGGTGGTGGCGTTGAAATAGACGGCGGCACTCTCCTGAGTGAAGCTGGCCGAAATTTGGCAATCACCACGCATGGGGCCGGTGGTGTAGGTGTTACCCGTCAGGGTGCCTTCACACCCTGCGATCTGTGCCAGCACGAAGCCACTCTCGGGCTGCACGGTGAAACGCCCCTGCTCACCCGCATTCAGGCGCAGTGAGTCGGGGCTGAGCGCGCCCCCCTGAGAAGCGTGGGTGGTGGCGTTGAAATAGACGGCGGCACTCTCCTGAGTGAAGCTGGCCGAGATTTGGCAATCAGCACGCATGGGGCCGGTGGTGTAGGTGTTACCCGTCAGGGTGCCTTCACACCCTATGATGTGTGCCAGCACGAAGCCACTCTCGGGCAGCACGGTGAAACGCCCCTGTTCACCCGCATTCAGGCGCAGGGAGTCGGGGCTGAGCGCGCCCCCCAGAGAAGCTTGGGTGGTGGCGTTGAAATAGATGGCGGCACTCTCCTGAGTGAAGCTGGCCGAAATTTGGCAATCGCCACGCATGGGACCTGTGGTATAGGTGAGGCCGTCCAGGGTGCCTTCACACCCGGTGATCCCGGTCAGAACGTAACCGCTGTCAGCCTGTACCGAGAAGCGACCCTGTTCCCCCTCCCCCAGCCTCAGGCGGGTGGGAGTTAACTGCCCCCCCTGGCTGCTCAGGCTGGACACCTCGAAATAGTGCGTTTCAGTAGGGGGAGCAATAGGACTCTCTTCCTGTTCGCCATCACCGCCACCACAGCCTGTGATCAACAGCACCAGTAAGGGGGTGAGAACCGTCTTTTTCATTGTTTGGTACATCCTTGTGTTACGACGGGTGGGAGGAGTCGGTAGTCTAATGAGCGACCTTGCTTATTTCAACGTTGATTGAATGGTTAATTATCTTTATTTTCAGCATCTTGCATGCTTTTTGGTCGATTGTTGCCGTTGCTGGTGCAGCAGAACCGCTACAGATGGGCCGAACAGCGCATCGGCATACCGAACTCGCCGTTCTACGTCGGTTCACCGGGTGTACAGGCGTGGGATGCCGGGCCGCAGGTTTTGCCTGCAACCCGAACAGGGGGATGTCAGGCGGATGGGTGAGCAGCAGGTTCGATCGTTGCCAGCGCCCGCATTTCCAGCCGCTGCTCGCCGGGGCGGCAGATCAGCACCGAGCCTTGTTCGAACCAGTCTCCCAGCACGATGCGCCGCGCCGGCTGGCCGTCGAGGGTGAAGTCGTGGATGGCGGGTCTGTGGGTGTGGCCGTGGATCATCATCCGGCAGTCTTGCTGGCGCAGCATCTCGTCCACCGCCGCGGGCGTTACATCCATGATGATCTGGCTCTTGTGGGCATTTTCCATCTGGCTTTGGCCGCGCATCTTGCAGGCGATGGCCTGACGGCGGGCGAGCGGCAGCCGCAAAAAGAGCCAGCGCAGCCACTTGAGCTGGGTGATGCGACGAAACTTCTGATACCCCTCATCCAGGGTGCAGAGTAGATCGCCGTGGCTCAGCACTACCCGCTCTCCATAGAGGTCGATAACACAAGGGTCACCCAGCAATGTCATCCCCGCGCGCTTGGCAAACTGCTGGCCCAGCAGAAAGTCGCGGTTGCCGTGGATAAAGTAGATGGGCACGTTCTGCTGGCTCAGGGCCAAGAAGGCGTCGGCCATCTGTTGATGGAGCGGATTGGGGTCATCATCGCCAATCCAGAATTCGAAGAGATCCCCCAGCACATAGAGGGCATCGGCGCCGGAGGCGTCGTGCTCGAGAAAGCGCACCAGTGCCGCGGTCATATCGGGCCGCTGGGCAGAGAGGTGAATGTCACTGATAAAGAGGGTGCTCATGATGTGGGGATCGGGCTCTCGGTCGAAACAGGGCAAACGGGGGTGGCAGAGATAGTAGAAACAACAGGGGACGAACAGTGCGCTGCGGGCACCATCGCATCAGTGGATGTATGCATACCGTCACGGGATGGCGGCTGCCATGACAACTCGGCCAGATTTCGTTCCTCCAGCGTCAGCAGCGCAGCATAAGGATCGCCCGCCAGCCCCAGCAACCGGCACATGGCTGCTTCCCCTTTCAGACCCTCTTCAAGGCGCAGGCGCAAGACTTCCTGATAGAAAGCATCGCCAAAGCGTTGCAGCAAAACCGCCATCAGGGTGAGGTGGCGCCAGCCGTTCAGCGTCTCGATGGGAGCTGGGGTGACATAGAGCTCAAGCAGCCAGCAGACATCGCCCTTGTCAGAACCGCTATTAGCACAGCTCTGGTCGAGGCAGGAAAAGGTGCGCTCCAGCAGCCAGATATTGTCGCCCTTGGCGCTCGCCTGCCACCCTTGCTCTGCAAAAGTAGCGGCAAACTCGGCGGGATCAGCATGCTGGCAGAGAATATCGAGATCGCTGCCCGGCCGATCGAGGCCGATGGCGAGCGTGCTCACCAGCGCCATATCGCTGCACTGCGTGGCCAGCTCATCCCACACACCGGCGGTGAGCAGGGCATGGGCCGAGCGCTGGCGCGGGTTGCCGTGGGCCAGATAGTCGAGGCGGCGCCAGTTCGGACTGGCAGTGGAAGAGACAGATGGAAAAACTGCGGCCGGGGCCGCAGTTTTGTCAGTGCCGAGTCGGCAGAGATCAGTCAGCAAGGGTCACCTTGGTGATCACCACGTCTTCTACCGGCACGTCCTGGTGGATGCGGCCGTAGTTACCGGTCTTGACGCCTTTGATCTTGTTGACCACGTCCATGCCGGCAGTCACTTCACCGAATACGCAGTAGCCGAAGCCCTGGGTGGTGGCGGATTTGAAGTCGAGGAAGTCGTTGTTGTTCACGTTGATGAAGAACTGGGCGCTGGCAGAGTGCGGCTCCATGGTGCGAGCCATGGCGATGGTGCCGATCTTGTTGGACAGGCCGTTGGCCGCTTCGTTTTTGATGGGCGCGCGGGTGTCTTTCTCTTCAAAGCCCGGGGCATAGCCGCCGCCCTGGATCATGAAGCCGTCGATGACGCGGTGGAAAATGGTGTTGTCGTAGTGACCGTCACGGCAGTATTGCAGGAAGTTGGCCACGGTTTCCGGGGCTTTTTCAGCGTTCAGGGTGAGGGTGATGTCGCCGTGATTGGTGTGCAGAGTGACCATGATATGTCCTTTCATTTGATGCGAGCGACGAAGTGCCCGCAGGTGTATGGCATAAAGTGGTGGCAATTCTAGCCCATCAGGGGCTGGCGGCATAGTCTCTCAGGCGCCGTAACCGTGCTGGCAGGCGGGATTGGCCCTCTTTTCTGCCTCGTTTTCTGCCCCTGAACGGGGTATTATGACCAACCATTTTACTCACAGGCAGTGGTTAGAAGATGCTGAAGATATACAACACACTCACTCGTCAAAAAGAAGAATTCAAACCTATCCACCCGGGCAAGGTGGGCATGTATGTGTGTGGTGTCACCATCTACGATCACTGTCATATCGGCCACGGCCGCACCTTCGTCGCCTTTGATGTGGTCGCTCGCTACCTGCGTTACGCCGGTTACGACCTCACCTACGTGCGCAACATCACCGACGTGGATGACAAGATCATCAAGCGTGCCGCCGAGACCCAAGTGACCTGCGACGAGCTGACCGAGCGTCTGATTGGCGACATGCACGCCGACTTTGACGCCCTCGGCATGGTGCGCCCGGATATCGAACCGCGCGCCACCCAGCACATCGAAGAGATCATCGAGCTGGTGCAATCCCTGCTGGAAAAAGAGCACGCCTACGTGGCGGACAACGGCGATGTGATGTTTATCGTCGAATCCTATGCCGACTACGGCAAACTCTCCGGCCAGGATCTGGAGCAGCTGCAAGCCGGTGCCCGCGTTGACGTGGTCGATGCCAAGCGCAACCCGCTCGACTTCGTGCTGTGGAAGATGTCCAAGCCGGGCGAGCCGACCTGGGAAAGCCCTTGGGGCCCGGGCCGTCCTGGCTGGCACATCGAGTGCTCCGCCATGAACTCCAAGCACCTTGGCAACCACTTCGACATCCACGGCGGCGGCTCCGATCTGCAGTTCCCGCACCACGAGAACGAAATTGCCCAGTCCTGCTGCGCCCACGGTGGCGACTACGTCAACACCTGGATGCACAGCGGCATGGTGATGGTAGATAAAGAGAAGATGTCCAAATCCCTTGGCAACTTCTTCACCATCCGCGATGTGCTGGCCCACTACGACGCCGAAACCGTCCGTTACTTCCTGATGTCTGGCCACTACCGCAGCCAGCTCAACTACTCGGAAGATAACCTGAAGCAAGCCCGCGCCGCGTTGGAGCGCATGTACACCGCCCTGCGCGATCTGCCGGTAGCCGCTGCTGCCGGTGGCGACGAGCAGGTGGCTCGCTTCAAGGAAGCGATGGACGACGACTTCAACACCCCGGAAGCCTACTCCGCCCTGTTCGATCTGGTGCGCGAGATCAACCGCCAGAAGGGTGAAGACATGGCTGTTGCCGCCGCGCTGGGCGCCCGTCTGCGCGAGCTGGGCGCCGTGCTCGGCATCCTGCAGCAAGATCCCGAAGCCTTCCTCAAGGGTGACGAAGCGGACGAAGAGGTTGCCGAGATCGAGCGCCTGATCGCCGAGCGCAATCAGGCCCGTGCCGACAAGAACTGGGCTGCTGCCGATGCCGCCCGTAACCGTCTCACCGAGATGGGTATCGTGCTGGAAGACAGCGCCGGCAAGACCAGCTGGCGCCGTGCCTAAGGGCCGCCGGTTGACGATCTGACGCAGAGCGCAGCCCTTGGGCTGCGCTCTTTTTTTTCAGGGACCGGCGCTTTTTTCAAGGCGCGGCCCATGCAAGCGAACATAAGGAAGATGGCACCATGAAGATATCCAGCTGGCCCGTGCTGGCACTGGCCCTCTCTGCGGTGGCCCTGATCGCCCCGGCCTATGCGGGCACCACCACCAGCGGCAAACTCGATCCGGCCGCCAGTGCCCGCGCCAAGGCTAAGGTGGCCCAGTTTCTCGACTGGGAGCGCCAAGTCAAACCGAGCGGCCTCTATCAGAGCGATCTTGGCGGCGCGCTGCCCACTATCGTCTCCCCCGAGCTGCTCTGCCTGCTCAATGCCGCCTCCAAGGCGCGCGAAATAGCCACCCGTGAGGCCCCCGACGAGAAGCCCCCCTTTGTCGAGGGCAACCCCTTCCTGCCCAACGCCTGGGATAACCTGCTGGGCTCGGAGATCCTCTCGTCGCGCGCCATCGCCGGCAGCCGGGATCGCAGCGAGGTCAAGGTGCGCTTCACCTTTGGCGAGCCGGGCACCCCGCTCGACGCCCCCAGCGGCACCTACCGTTTTGTCAGCACCTATCTGGTACTGGATGGGCCGCAAGGCGCCCGTATCACCGATATTGACGCCGGCGGCAGCTGTGATTTCTGCCAATCCGGCAGCCTGCGCGCCGCTCTCTATGAGACGCTCACCGCCTATCCCGCCGCAGGGGGAGAGCAGTGCAAGGGGTTGGGGAAGTAGTCTTTTAGCCTGAGTGAAAAAGTGTTGGGGGAATAGAAATAAAAACCGCAGCTCAAGGCTGCGGTTTTTTTGGGGTGAAAATACCATTCTCGATGGTGTTTCGCCGCTGCAAGCGCTGCTTGGCAAGTGATTTTTTGAAGCCAAACAGAATTAGCCAACGGAAAATATTTTGTTGGTTTCCGTTCTAATCTTTAGTGCCTATCACACGTAGGTACCGAATAGATAAATGTGAAATCTATGATTGAGGGGGAAATAATTAAAACTCAACAGGTGTGTTTGAAAAAATATCTTTGAGCTGTTCAGCTTGTATCTCTCTGAGAATTTCATCACATTTTTCTTCATGTTTAGTTTTAGAGTTTCTAGGTATGAAATTTACGTTATGTTGTTTTAAAGTCTTAAAGACAGCATTTTCCTCTATTTCTTGGTAGGGTGCATCAATTATTCCCTTGTAATACATTTGATATAGCAATAGCCAATAGTTATCTTTAGTGTATATATCTGACGATACTATTTCGTTTGTAAAGTCAATAATTTTATTGTTGTGTTCATTTTGCTCTAACAATAGAGATAATGCGGCACAGTCTTGGCTTTTTATAATTTTATCTGCAGTTGATTCATCGCATGTTAAATTATGTTTCAACATTATGTGTAATGGCCAGCACATACCATCTGACCGTCTTGAAAGTGCATTGATATCGATTATCTTATTCAGTTGCTCTAGTATCTGTTCAGCAGGATAATTTGTTAGGTCAATGATTCTATCAATTAAGGGGACTAAAACGGGGTAGTGCCAAGATAAATTTATAACAGAATCCAGTAAGTTGATTGCAGCATAATCATCAATGTGATTAAGAATGATGCTTATGGCATATTTCAACACGCTACCATCAGGCGTTGTTTTATTTAAACGAATTGCTTGATTTATGAATGTCAACGTTTCTGATGTTGTTAATTTATTTTCACCGTCATGTTCATTGGCCAATCTGCTAGGGAGGAATGAAATTAATGTTAATATCCACTCATCTTCTGTTGGCGCTGGTAATGTCTCAATCCATGTTTTCTTTAAGTTCAGAGTGAGTTTGTAGATAGATAAGTAATTTTCTAGATCCAAGATGAAGTCATTAGCATGTTCATTTGTATCACAATAGCATGTGTAGTCATCGATATACCTTATGAAGTGATATCCTTTTCGATTTAGCGCTTCATCTACGGATTGTAAAATAACCTCTACCAAGATACTTGATGTGGCAGGGCCAATTGGTATACCTTGTGTTTCATTTCTTTTGGTTCTTCTTTGATGAAAATCTAAATCTTCAGGCCAAGATTTTTTCTCGTTTTCTTTGAGTCGTCTTTTAGATTCTTCAACACCAACAATGGCCCATGGAATTGCATGTGTGTATATGCTGTGAAAACAATTGCTAATATCTGCATGTACTCTAAAACGCTTTGTAAACTCAGCACATAGGGCTCGTCTAATTTTTTCTGATGGATCGTCGTAATTCATGACAAGTAGGCGCTTTTCATTGTGATGAAAAGTTGGCTTTATTTGGCTGCAATGGTTTTTTGTTATTTTTCTTATTTCATCCCAATTCTCGTGAATACAGCTTGCAAGATGTGAGTAAGCTTTTGGATGAATAATTCCAAGTAATCTAGGAATGTTATTGAATCTTGTTGAGCGATACTCTGTAAGACTATACCCTAAAGTTTTTCTTACTTTTGCTGCTTGTAATTTAACGAGGGATGTCAGGACTTCTGGAGTAAACTGTCTCGAGTCAAATGATGGAGGTAGTTCACTTAACCCTAATCGTTGATTCGGGAAGTAATTGTATCTAGAAAGAGCTTCAATAAGTAATCTTTTTTCTTCTTGGCCACCTTCAATAAACATATTGAATTTCCTGTATAAATAAGGGACGTAGGTTCGATTAGCGAAGCATAATCGGACGTTCGAGAAATAAGGTGTTATTACGGTGAAATACTCACTATCGGGCCTTTAATATAAAACCGTTTCCCGATAGGGATGGGCACCGCTTGCCGTTATACCCGCCATGATTTTTTCACCTATGCAACCATGTCGATGGCTCTTGTTGCATAGGTGCGACAATCTGCTCTCTCCATGGGGTGGGCGAGGGGCTGACTCTGAGCTAACAACCCGCCCGATCTTTGCCCCGAATAGGCTGGGGTGTGTTACCGCTGTGCAATGCGCTGCGCTTGTTGCACCCTACGCCTTTTAAGCGGCCTCGGGGCGGCGGGTTGGGTGTTGCCCCCTGTTGTTCGCCGGAGTGAGCTCGTTTGTCTAGGTCGCTAGGAAGGATGTCGATCACGTGGCGGTAAAACACCATCATCGATTTTCAACAGTCCAATACTCACCATTATTATATGGTTCACCTTCATCATCACATCGAGTAACCTTATTTTTCCCTTCTCCCATATCAAGTTCAAGCCAAGGTAATTTAGAGTATTTAAATATAAAGTAGGCAGGCTCTTCTATCTTTATCTTTTGTGGCTTTTTAGGACTGCAAATTATGAAGTGAGGCCTTACATTTGGCCATGTGTTTTCGTTACCAAAAATAGCCTTAAATCGTTTATTTTTGCTATCTAGCTGACCATTACTAAAGTAGCTATCGCCTTTAGCTTCAATCATCACTATATGGGTTTTATTTTCGGGATCAATGAAGGCAAGGAGAAAATCTACATCCTCTTGAGTGCCTGATATTTGCAAATCAACCTTTTTATTATTATCGATGAAGTTTCGTTGAAATATTTTTTCACCATGCTCTTGGGTGAGAAACAAGCTGGCATAGATCCAGTCAAGGTGATAATCCATAGCAGCAAAGTATTCACTAGGTATTTTTACCTTGATTAGCTTGGATATCTTATCAAGCTGGTTTTCATCCATGCGAAATTCTGGGTTTCCCAGCATTTGGCCAATTAGGTAAAACCGCTCTTTGCGGTTAAATGATTTCAAGTTTGAAATTATGTCAACGTCCATATAATTCACAGAGCTAGATGGTTAATTATTTTATGTGAGAGAATGGCAATGCTAATGCCCCCAGTGAATAGCTTTGCCGTGATTTTTCAAAATGAATAAAATGATTGCTTTCATGGGGGCTTTAGTCTTAAATTAAAGCTGTAGTGATTCCCTTACTTCAAAAACCTCTTCACTAACACATTTAGCTCGCTTTCCTTTTCCACTTGGTTGTATGACAAATTGAAGGGACCGATTTAAAGGAACTGGCTCTTCTTTGTAGTCTCGACCAATCCTAAAAGAGTCAGAAAATGCTGCGATGGAACTTGCGAAGTGATGAATCATATTGTCTTTGTCTGCATAGTCAGTTTCATCTAAATCGGTCATTCTGGATAATATCGCGCAGTCAATCAATGTTCCCTCCAGCCATAAAGAAGTAGAGGAATATCCCGCACACCATTTAAGATTAGTACCTTCTAAATAAGCTTCCATTGTGCTTGTGTTTTCGCCAACAAAACATGAACCTATCATCAACCCTGTGATATTGCATTCTTTTGAGCGTAACCCCACCGCCCAGATGAGGTCTGAAATTGATACATTGCCGACTTTTTTCTTGTAGCCATGAGCAGCAATATAGACAGTGGTATTTGTGAATTTTCTTTTGCACAAACAGTCTAAAGCTTTTACAAAACTACTTTTATCATAAAAGTTAGCATGATAAACCTCTGTGTCACCAGCAAGCTTACCCACACCTTCAACAAAAGGAAGGACGCTTGTTCTATTAGAGTCACTATAATCAAGTTCCCATGGTGATTCTAGAATTAATATTGCACGATTAGAACTATGTCTTTTTGTCATCTTGTCACCTATTTTAAATTTAATATATTGTTCGTATTTTATTGCCTTATTCGATCTCTAAGATTAAGTTTGTTTCTCCTAGGCATGTTATTACCTGCGTAAGTATGACTACTCTGTATAAATATATTTAAGATGCCAAATGGGTGGGTATCTAGGATTTTCCACATCATAACTTCGAATACACGAGGTACTATTAACCGGTTGCAGAGAGATTTTTATTTGGCCACGCAAAGAAAAGTCACTCGCCAAGCCGCGCAGCGGCGGCGAAACCCCGTCGAGGACGGAGTCCTCGTGTCCTGCATGGCGAAGGCATGCCATTTAGGGAGATGATATTCCGCCATGCAAAGATGTTACCGAACCCCTAACCCTCTCCCGCAAGGGGAGAGGGGATGGTTACCGCGGACGATTACGCTTCGCTAATCGACCCTACGCTAAAGTGGCTACCGCCCCTGACTCTCGCTACCAGATTGCGCCGTTGACCATTGATCTCGGAAAAGGGGCCAACAGACGCCCGTCGCCATATTACGGAGCCAGAGTGGTCTTATCTATGGTTTTAATGGGCTAACTATCAGAAAAGAGTGATTTTTTGCGCTGGCACAAACTTTTATTAACTGACGATTAGTTGATGACTAACTGGGTTTTGGGCGGCCGGTGGGACTGGGGGTGGATGGGGTGCCCCCAACGATACCTCGAGTCTGACGAAGGAGGCCCCTCAGACGCTCGAACTGCAGCGGTTATGGGCGGTAAGTGGAATGAGGTGGATGTCGCCATAGCGGGGCTCGATGTCGAACAGCTTATCGCCGCCACCAGTTGTCCGCCGCGGCGCTGGTGCATGGCTAGCCGACTCTGGTGCTACTCTGGCAATAACCGCAAAGCGGGTCTCACTGATGAGCCGCGGATCACCTTGCTCTGCTTTCGGGCAAGACTTGGGCCGATAACATCCGCCCGCAGCCTGCAGCTTCCTCTCTCTTGGCCCTTGCCTCTTTCAAAGAAACCTCTGGATAGACAACTGGTACCAGCCCCTCTCCTTTCTACCGGGGCAGAACCTGAGGCGCCTGTACTTCCCCCGATAGGGAGGGCCTATTTCATCAGGCAGCCTCTGCTGCTGACCAGCGCCCCTTACTTGTGACCCCATGGAGTCGGATGGCGAAATGGAGGGCTCTCCCGTTTCAATTGGGAGTAGATGACAAGTGCAGGGAGGATAATCCACCACCTCACAGCCAGGCATAGCAAGCATATGGAGGGCTTTTTTCCCCTGCCGGAACACGCGTCCCCTAATCACGGAGGAATATCACAAGGCCAGATTAGTCGACTAGATACAACAAAAAACCCGCAAAGCCTTTGGCTATGCGGGTTTTGGTATTTTTAAGACTCTAATATGGTGCCGAGGCCGGAATCGAACCGGCACGACGCGAACGTCGAGGGATTTTAAATCTGATTCAGCCCCATGATAAAACAAGCACTTACATAAAAATCAAAGAGTTAGTGAACCAATGACAGCTAAAAATGACCACCTATTTAAAATTTTGTCGCCACTCTGTCGCCACTTTTGGTCTTCATAAGCATCATATCTAAATGGCTGTCGCCTTGGCCGTTTCGATCATGCTCTTCAACTCATCCACTCGGAGAGTGCGGGACTTATCACGATGCACCATCGCATGACAATTAGCGCATAGCGGCACGAGCTCTGTCTCCGGATCGACCTTGTGCTCTTGAGCCATAACCCCGAGTGGCTTGATATGGTGAATATGGATGAAACCTTTACCTAGTTCACCATATGCTTCTTCAAAATTGAATGTGCACCCTTTGCAGGTGGTTCCGTGAAGGGCAATTGCCTGGGCTCGCAGCTTAGGATTACGTTCATACACGGTGGTGTATTTAAGACCAGGTTTCCCCTCTTCCAGTGACTCGAAGCTATCCAGTTCGCCTTCAGGCTTCACTGGGCTGACAGGTTCCTCACGTATCAAGGGTGGGAAAAACTTCACTATCGCATCGTAATCAGATGCACTGATCGCTCGAACTCCATCACGCCAGTAGTTGCTTTTGCGTGTTTCGGGAATCGTTTCAAGATATTGATCATCAACCTTTGCCAACACTGCTTTATCAAACTCTACATAATCCTCAATCAGAGCAAATAAATCCCCTTTTGAACTAGCCGGGTCCGCATAGACATGCCCAATAGTTGCGGTTGCAAAGTAATGAGGAAGACATGATTTACGCTGTGCTGCGTACTGAGGCTTAAGCATCTTCCCCTTGTAGTAAACAACTGGCGTCCCTACCTGCAACAACGACTGATACCGCTTAGGGAAGTGATAGACGGCGCCGGTCTGATCATGCCATGGGGATTCATCATTCTCAGTAATCACTACGTAGGGCATTGCCTTAAATCCTGATAGTTCATAATGGCCAGAGGGTTCAATCGTACCGCATCTTCCAGGTGATCAGGGGCAAAATGTGCATATCGCATGGTCATCGCAATGGTGGAGTGACCGAGGATCTTCTGCAGCACCAGAATGTTGCCGCCGTTCATCATAAAGTGGCTGGCAAAGGTGTGGCGCAGAACGTGGGTGTTTTGCCCGGGTGGCAGTTCCAGCCCTGCCCTTTCGACCACCATTTCGAAGGCTCGATAACAGTCACCGAACAGGCGACCGCGTTTTCTCGGCAACTGGGCATAGAGATCGGGGCTGATGGGGACGCTGCGACTCTTCTTGCTCTTGGTGCGAGTGAAGGTGATGCGGTTGGGGGATACCTGAGACTGGGTTAACTCTTCCACCTCAGACCAGCGTGCGCCGGTGGCCAAGCAGAGTTTCACGACCAGCAGCAGATCGGGGTTTGGGCTATCGGCGCAAGCGGCCAACAGGCGCTTGAGTTCGTCAGGGTAGAGGAAAGCCAGCTCGGCCTCGGCCACCTTGTAGGCTCGCAAACCATCGAGGGGGTTTTCTCCCTGCCACTCCCCTAGCCTTTTCAGTTCATTGAATACCGCCCGCAGGTAGGCATGTTCGCGGTTAACTGTATTGGGAGTGACGCCTTGCTTCTCTTGATTGATGGCGCGTCGGTCGGTGATATCACCCGAGAGGCGAGCTTCACGGTAGGCAGCAAAATCGCGAGCGGTAAAGTTGACCGCCAGCGGGTCTCCGAGGGACTGGCAGACTGTCAGCAGCTTGGACTTACGAGCCTCACCATCACGCAGGCTTTGTCCATGGCGGCCAAACCAGAGTTCGACCAGATCAGAGAGGCGCCGGTCGTCTGCCGGTTCCCCCTGCCCCTCTAGCCAAGGCTTGCCCTTGTCCGGGTCCAGCACAAAGCGCTCGAACGCCAGCGCTTCACCCTTGGTGGCAAACTGCTTGCGAATCCGAGGTGCGTTGGGGTTTGCCTTGCAGGGCCGCCCCTCAGGGTAAATCTCTACTAACCACTTACCGCTTACCTGTTTTCTTACGGTCATACTCCCTCCACAAAATACTGTAATTATATCCAGCATCAGGTAACGATAGGGAGTGTTTGGTAGCACCAGCCTTATACATGGAGAGCTTGTGATCATACAGGCCATCAACGACTTATATGATCGTGTAGCATAGGACTACGTATGGGGTAGATACTTCATGAGTGCAGCAACCACAGCACCAGTAACACCCACTCCCAAGCTTATGAGGGCTAGCATTGTTCTAAACATCCATTGCTGCTGTTTATTCAATGCTTCATGTAAATCTGATTTAGTAGCAAATTTTTTGTCCAAGCCATCAAATTTGGCATCGAACTTTTTATCCAGGGCATCAAGCTTTGCTTCGCACTTTTGCTCTATAACCTCAAGCCTGAGCCCGAGCGCATCCTGCCGTCCGGCCTGAGTAGTTAAGGATACTTTGATGTCACCTATATCACCCGCAACTCGCTCTAACTTTTGTTTGATCTCAGAAACATCGCGCATGATGTGTCCAACATCAGACTCAAGTTTTGCCACACGCGCTTCCATAGAACCATCTCCACCATCATTGCCAGTGTCATCTCCAAATTTTAACCGACCTTTGTAACCTAGAGGAACAACATTACTCATGGTCGCCTTCCTGAACTTGCTTCGCCTTAAGCTCTTTCCAATCAAGAACATTTTCAGCGTTTAGTAACCGAACATTTCCACACCGCTTGCAAGTAAGGGGGTAAGTGGCTAGATCATCACCTAATACGTCATCATGCAATACAAATGGGCGTACATACTCTTGAGACGGCAGTACATGTGCACCAGCAGCGGCATGGAACAAATCTAACGCAGTTGATTTATTCATTAATGGAATATCAAATTCATTATGATGACACAGCGTGCAAGAAGCTTTAATCCCGTTATCATTATAGAAAGAGATAATATCCTGCTGAGTCACATCCCGGTAAACAGAAGGTAACTTACTCATTTACTCTCCTTACCTCTTATTGCAGTTACGAGATCAGCTAAATTATTATTCTTAACAAACGAGTCTAATATAGAAACGCTGCTATCATTTTTATAAAGTCTTACAGGATTGTCAGCGAAATGAAGAATTATATTCTCCAGCAACTTCTGTCCCATTTCATTATTGGTTCCATCTAGTTCCTCTTTATAACCATGATAAGCCATAGCAACTGCAACTTTATATGCATAGTCCTCTCTCAACTGCACTGTATGATTGTATTGCTTGGCTGCAAACCATGTAACCCATATTACTGGTAAGCTAAGTGAGAATTTAGATACTATCTCAACCCATGATTTATCATTACTAGAAAAAACATATTCAATTAGATACCAACCCAAAGAAAATAATCCAACCAAGGATAGAACAAAAACTATACCCCATATTACTTGAGGCCACTTTAGGTCACTATGTCGTTGTTGAAATGAAGCGGCCATTCCTTGCTGCTGCGCCTTTTTGAGTATAGAACATACTTTTGACATCGCCGTAGTACAGAAGTCATCCACTTCATTTTTTCTATCTTTAGCCTGAGTCACGCACACCGATAATTCTTCGGTAAGCGCATCATTCTTTTTAGACCATGATGCTAAAGATTTGCTAACCATTGAATCAATTTTTGGATTTAGCTCTTCAACACTTTTAATGCTAACATCAAAATTCTTCATCATCACATTATATTGTGACTTTAGTTCATTAAAGAGATTGGCATTATCATTTCTAACTGATGAAAAAATATCTTCCGCATTAACCCTACTAATGACCTCTCTAATTCTGGCTCTATTGCTTGTTAGCTTCCGTATTAACTCAAAAGCAAACTGCCCGACCCCTCCATTATCTTTAATATTCGCTATGTCATCAAACAATGATTGCTGCCCATTTTTGGCGGTTTCATATTCATAATTAAAAATCCAATTTGGATTATTTTTTTCATTTATAAAACGTTTGGATATGGAATTTGTTGACATTACTAAAGACGTAATCTCTTTATTGTAGAATAAAGTCGTTATGTTATTTAGAATAAAGTCGCATATTTCAACATAACACTCAAGCAAAGTACTGAGTATAACTTCATCAGGCCCACTCACTTTATTATTTGAAGTATATGTTGATAATTTATTAACCCATCCTTCTAGGGATAAAAAAACCTTTTTACTTGGATGGAACTCTTTCGCATTATAAAATATAGGTTCATTGCTATTCTTTCTATTTTCTAATTCTTCTTTTATCAGAGAAACAAGAACACGTACATGTACTAATCTACCTTGTATATTCATTAATTTTAGCGCCCTGTTTGTCTTTTTCTAAATATTCTATGCTCTACCATCACACCGATGATCTGGATGTGCTGCCGGTCAGAGTGCATGGTGGGGTAATCGTCGTTGAGGGGGACCAGTTCAAACACCTCTTGCCCGTTCTCGTCGATGCCGCGGGGCCGGTACTTTTTGAAAGTAGCCTCGTTGCTGCCGTTCTTGGCGACAACGTAGTCTCCGGGTTGCGGTGCTTCGTCAGGGTCAACGATGATCAAATCTCCCTCTTTGAACAGCGGCAACATGGAATCGCCACGCAACCAAAGGCCGAAGCCAAATGGGCCAATCTCGCCGCTTGCAGATACGAACTCAACGTTGCCATCGAAGGTTGTGGCCTGCTCGCACATCTCCCGCCAGTTGCCCGCTTGCACATAGCTTAGTATCGGGATCCGTTTGCCCGGCAGCATCACCGCCGGTTCGACGTTGTGATAACCAGGCATCTGCTGCTCTCCTGACGAGCTTGGAGCATCCCCCTCGCCAGTCAAAAGCCAGTCAACCGTAACCCCAAGCGCTGCAGCTAACTCATTAAGATAGCGACCATTAGGCGTGTTCTCTCCCCGCTCCCATTGGCTAATGGAAACGCGAGATACACCAACCCGTGAGCCGAGAATCTCTTGGCTATAACCGAGTCTCTTACGTGTCTGTTTAATGCGTTCATTAATTTTCATGTAAATAATCTTACAAGGTACTTTCGTAGCTTTTCTTGTCTTTTGCGAAAGATTTACTTGCAAAAAGCATATAGCTAGCTTTGCATTTGCTTTCGAAAGAAATCCTTACAAAGGGCTTAACATGAAAAAACAAGATGCGATCGAACACTTCGGTGGAGCTAACAAACTTGCCTTGGCACTGGGCTGTAGACCTCAAGCGATTTCCCAATGGGGAGAAACCATCCCCAAAGGCCGAGCCTACCAAATAGAGGTGTTAACCGGTGGCAAGTTGAAAGCCGATCAGCACCACACCGCGCAAGGTCGCGCGTAACTGAACTCGCAGGAGGCAACCATCCATGATCATAGCCCCTATCCACATAGACACCCCGGTTTGCACGGTCGAGAGCTTCTCCGAACGGACGGGTTTGACCCAGCGCACGATCGAGAACTACGTGCGAGCTGGCCGCATTCCCATCATGCCCAAGCAAGGTCGATCTGAAAAAGTGCTGATCAACCTGGTGCTCTACACCCAGCAGGCGATGAACCAACCAGGCCTGGAACCGGCACCGGCACCGGCACCTGTCCGCCGCCTTAGAGTGTCGCGCAAGCAGAGGGATGAAAGCCATGTTTGAGCAAACTTGCAGCAAACATCATCACTTTGACTCTGCATGCTCGCGCTTTGCCGCCAGCCATTCATTGGCCGAGGTTGCCCGTGCTGCAGGTATTGGTGAGCAGGTACTGCGCAACAAGCTGAACCCGGCACAACCGCACCAACTCACCGCCCGGGAACTGGTGGCCATTTATCACGCCACCGAGGGGGATGAGACCCTGTTCGATGGTCTGTTGTTGGAGTGTGGCCTCACTGCAGTGGCTATTCCCAAGGCTGATCGGGCCCCTTCCCTGCCCCACCAGGCCATCGCTCTGAACGCCAAAATCGCCAGCATTGGCCAGCGAACGCTGGAGCTGACTGACCGCGGCCGGATCACCCGCTCGGAGCGCAATACCCTGGTGAGCGTGGCCACCTCGGCCATGGGGTCACTCGCCATCCTGATCCACGACATTGAGGCCCGCTTTCAGGCGGTGCCGACCCTGGCCTGTGCGTCAGACATCCTGATGCAAACCATGACTATGTAAGGAGGGAACCCATGCAAACCCAACGCATTGACCATCAACAACGCAATCTGGCTGGCCTGACGCCAGAAGAACAGGTGGCCATGAACACCGCCGGCTGCATGTTGCTGCGCGAGATGTTCGGCAAGAAGCGCTCGAGCCTCGACACCGACTGGCTGGCACTGGGCCAGGCCAAGAAAGCCGCAATCTGTGCCATCGCCCGCCAACCTCGGGGCGAACTGATGAGCGCCACGCTGTCGGCATTGCCGCATGCGCAGCGCGAGGCAATCCGCCTTGCCGTGATTGCACTGGAGTACCAAAGCGAATTTCGCGGCGGCTGTGACCCCAAGGTGTGGCACCCGGCTCCGGTCACCAGATCTATCAGGGATATCGAGAGGGAGAAGAAAGAGAGAGCAGCAAAGCTGCGCATGAAACGCGCAGTACTGGCAGCAAGCCAGATGACCGGGCAAGGCCCACGTCCTATTGGGCAATAAAAAAGCCCGCATTACGGAGGTGCAACTCCAAGCGGGCCTTATCAACAACGTATGAGGAAGTCGACATGGCAACTTTAGCGATCCCCTGCGCACTGCGCAACCTTCGCATCCAACAACGCAAGCTGACGGGCCGCTATGGCGCCCGTCTTAGCCAACACCCTGACGGGGTTGCGCTTATGGAGCGGTCAACCGCACTGGCTTGGGCTTCTCTGTTCAGCCGCATCAACCCCTGCACCACTCAACAAGGAGCCTGACCATGAACGCACAACCGACCCAAATCAATCTGCTTAACCACCATGCAGCCAAGCGCCTGCGCCAATTGCGGGAGCAGTTGAAGCTGAGCCGCCCCAAGTTTGCCGACCAGCTCGGCATTCCGCCCACCACGCTCAAGAACTACGAGCTGGGATACCGCGAGATCGGTGGTGGCTTGTTCCTGCTGATCGCCAACCACCCGGAGCTGAAATCCCACGTTGCTTGGCTGCTGACCGGCACCACCACGCCGGAGGTGCGGGCATGACCAAGATCTTCCATCCCATATCCGAGCAGGAAGCGCTGGCCGAGTTGCCACGCCTGCGTCAGCGGCTCACAGCCAAAGCCCGCCACTCCTCATGCCTCAGAGGAACTGAGGGTAAAACCTTGTTAGCCCAGGCAAAGCGTGCCCTGCGCTGGCACCAGCTGTTTCTCAGCATCAACCGGAGGGCCTGCCAATGAGCGACATCATCAAGATTGCCCGCCAGGCACCCAAGGTGGTCGAGGGGCTGCTGGCCGATATGTTCGCAGCCAATGCCGAAGATAACCGCATTGCCCTGGGCGGGGTTTACTCCGGCCAGCAGTACATCCAGCTGCAACTGGTTGCGACCAGCAACCCGGCTGATCTGCTCGATGATGACGGCGATGGAGACGATGAAGAGGCGGCACCACTCCCCGCACACAACCAGCTGACCACCCACTGGCTGGCAGCCCGCGCCGAGTTTATCGCCGCCGGCGGTGAGGCCAGAGGCGATCGGGATATCCCCCGGGAGCTGCTGGCGCTCGGTGCAGTGCGCTCTGTCTATTGGCTGGCGCTGGGCCAGGGTGAAACCGCACTGGCCAAAGAGATCGGCGAGTGGTGGCAGGAGTGCGCGCCACTGCATGGGCAAGGTGAGGTGATCAAGTGACCCATCATCTGCAGCAGGAACTGACCAGCCAGATGTATCGCTGGCAAGAAGCCTATCGGGAAGACGCAGCGCGGCTGCGTCTTTATCAGCAGGAGCTGGCCCATGCGCGTCGGCTACCTGCCCGCCCCCACGTCAGCATCAAGCTGTTGCTGCGTCAGTGCGCGGCCGCCCGTCGAATGAAAACCCATGCCCAGCAGCGCATCAGTGGATGCCTGTTTCGCATCAAGACGTTATCCGCTTAACGCATGACCAAGCTCACCACCCGGCTGCCGCTGTCGAGAAAAGCACAGCTGCAGCGCGTCAACACTCTTTGCAACTCTCTGCCCGGCGTCAACTTTGACGCCGTTTTCGGCGGCCCACGCGGCCAATACGATCTGCTGTGGGCCATCCAGCTACTCGATGGCCTCTCCCCCGAGTTAACCCGCGACCTGTTCAAGCAGTACGCACGACGCCGCAAGGATTGCAGCTTCACCCATTGCCGGGCTGCCAATATCTGGCTGCGTGAGCGAACCCGCTGGGTGCGCCAGCTGCTCCACTCCATTCCGGTCAACCCGAGGGAGATGCGCGATGAAGACGGCCGCAAGAAGGTGGCCCACCAGTTCGCCAACCAGACCGCAGCCATTTACAAGAACATCGAACAGGGCATTAAAGACGGAGCCGAGCCGGATCTGCTGCAGACCTGGGAACTGATGCGTCAGCCTGCCGACCAGTGGGGCTTTATCGGCAAGATGCCCAAGTTCAAATCCGACGAAGTGCGGGATAACTGGATCCTGAGCGTGCTGGTGCGCCTGCTCTCTGCCAAGTGGTGGGAGAAGCGCGTCAACCGCTGCTGGGACCGCCTGCAGGAGCAGATCAACATTCTGCTCGGCAAGGTACGTAAGGGCGTGTCGGCTTATGTATCGAACGCCACCATGAAGGTGGTGCGCGAACGCAAGCGGGCCATGATGCGCTGGCTGGCCGAGTCGGAAATAATCAACGATCAGTATGACCTGGTCGTGTCGATGAAGGATTGCTGGGAGGCCAGCAACGCCAACCCGGTGAACCGCCGCAACGAAATGATGGTGCGTGCTCGGGGGTTCAATGACTATGCCGAGGAACAGGGGCATGTGGGGGTATTCTTCACCTGGACCGCCCCGAGTCGCTTTCATGCCTGGACACAAAAGCACAACGGCAAAGCGGTAGAGAACAAGCGATATCAAGGGGCCACGCCGCGGGAAACCTGCGCCTATCTGGCCAAACTATGGAGCCGTGCCAGGGCTGCCCTCAAACGGTGGAACGCCCCCGTTTATGGATTTCGCGTGTGCGAGGCTCACCACGACGGCACCCCGCACTGGCATCTGCTGCTATTTATGCGCCCGGAAGATCGCAACCGGGTGATCGGCATACTGCAACGCTATGCCCTGACCGATGACCACGAAGAGCTGGTGCGGGATATCAAGGGCACCCCACCCTTTACCGACTTCACACCCCGCTTTGACTGGAAAGAGATAGACCCCGCCAAGGGGGATGCCGCGGGCTATATCGCCAAATACATTGCCAAGAACATCGACGGCGCTTACCTGGACGATGACGAAGAGGCAGGTACTACCGCCGATGAGGGCGCCCTGCATGCCGTGGCCTGGGCCAGTTGGTGGGGCATTCGCACCTTCCAGCAGATCGGGGGCGCCCCAGTCGGGGTATGGCGCGAGCTGCGCCGCATCAGCAACGCCAAGAAGCATGCCGATCTGGTGGGCCCACCCAAGCCAGTGCTGCAAGACCCGCGCTTTGAGGCAGCCCGCTTTGCCGCAGATAACGGCATCTTTCGCTGCTACCTGCACGCCATGGGCGGCGCACTGGCCACCCGTGCCGAACACCCCATCAAGCTGGCCCACCTCATCGAGGAGCAGGCCAACAGCTATGGCGAAGACATCAAACGCCTGATGGGCATTACCTCCGCTCGCCTTGGCATCAAAACCCGCCTGCAAGGGTGGGAAATTGTGCCTGCCGGTACCCATGAAGCCAGGAAAGCCGCCGAGGCTGCAGCGAGGGGGGTTGGGGTTAAGACGGGCGACAGCCCGGCACCTTGGAGCTCTGACAATAACTGTACGCGGCCAGATCCTGATGTCTTCACAGAGCAGATCGTGAGGGAACAATGGGGTTTGTCACCCTTTTCCATCGACCGTTTGCGGGCTGGGGCCAGTGTCACGGTGGACGGTTTCAGCCTCTGGCTTGAGAACGGCCAGCTGCAATCGACTAGATCGCTCCCCAATGAACCGGATTGGGGGCTCGATGGCCAGCCGCCCGCTGAACAGAGCCTGCTGGATGAATACGCGGTACCAGAAGGGGATCCAGACTGGCGGATGCTGGTTGAGCTGTGCGGCAAGGTCTATGAGGCACAAGGCCACGCCGGGGCGCACCGCTGGATAGAGATATTGCCGGAGCCCTATCAGTCAGAGATGTGGCGCGTGCTGGAGGGGCTGGACACACCGGAGTGGATGCATGAACAAAACGACTACAGCTAAAAGAGGCACTGTGATATCTATTCCTAGAGATTTTTCCCCACAATTAGGTTGATACCTCAAAAGTGAGCTCTCCAACACAGAGCTCATTGATAAGTTGAAAATCGCGGGTCAACGTCACTCTGCGAGATAGAGACTATTATTAGCCTTTGGTTATCCCCTTAATCTATAGCTTCCCTCCACCAAACTAACTATATCATCAATTGTTATAGGTATTTTCTTACCAATCAAAAAGCTATCAACATATCTATTCAACAACTCCTGATTTGGAGTAATGTATTCCTTTATGACTCTCCTCATTTCTTTCAGTGAGTCGGGAGTATCAATTACCCCGCCAGATATGGCTTTAGATATCAACTCTTCCTTTCTCATTTGCTTTTGCTTACCTTTACAATTATGGAGTATATACTTGGCGAGGGAAATCGTTAACATTTTCTCACTATGATAAAAGTCAAAAGCATCTTTAATTTCATCATGTGCAATAATCAAACCCCCATATTTCAGTAGGGCGTTGTAAAATTTTGATGCGAAATCATCAATATAACCATATTTTACTTCATTATGTGAAGCTATAAGGGAAAAGTATGGTGATGGCTGTGTGATAGTAATCTCATTGATCATGTTAAATGCATAACACGCTGTGGATATGACACATAACTCGTTCAACATAGATATATTTATCTGTCTAAGAGTTTCAGTAAGTTCTGACCAAGATATATACTCTCTGGTATTGCCAATCTCTAAGCCCAATTCACTTCCACCATGCATATGAAAATGAATCACAGGTTTTAAATTATTGCTAACAACAAAAGAATTTATATTGCCCATGAACTGGATAAATTGCTCTCTACTAGAAACTGCCTCATGATAGTAAATAAGTTCATAGGCAGTAGTAATAGTCCGCAGGTCTTCGTCTAAACGCTTGGTTACACCACCATCATCTGGGCGATCAGAAGTAATCAGGATTATGGCATTCATACTGAATGAAGAATCGAATTGCATATGAGAAGTCTCTTCAATTTACTCTAATGGATTTTTCCAATCATTAACCATCATCAGATATTCATAATCTACCTTTGGCAATCGTAGGATTGCTCTAGTAAGTAAATATTATCTATCATACCGTATTTGATGTATTTTTACACGGGTTAGAAATTGAAGTTGTGTTTGGTAGGATTACCGTCCAGAACTACCAACTCAATTGTATTCCAGCACTTTCAGTACCAACTGATTCATGCTCTTGGCTGAGAGTCTTAAGGTGTGAACGAACGACAAGGTTGCCACACCAAAGACCTGAGCACCGGTGTAGAATATTATCGAGTAAGTCACTTCACCACCGGCAGTTCGTCAAGCGCGGTGGTATAGCGGGGGCTTAACTGCTCCCGCTTCATCATCCACTCCCGGGTGTCGCGGCCACGGGCCGCGAAGTAAACCTTCCCCAACCGCCCATGATTGATCTTGTCGATGACCTGCATCAGCGCCTCGCTGCGCGGGGATTGCTGCTGTGCGGCGAACAGGTCGCCCTGCTGCATGTTGGTGGGGGTGAAGTCGGCCAACATAACGCCCCCTTTCTGGTATCGCTGCTCATCGCGCCAGATGCGGGGGAGCAGCTCGGGGATCAGGGCCAGCAGCGCCCGGGTGTCATGGGTGGGCATAGCCAGCTTGGTGCTCACCTGGTTGCCGTAATAGGGCTCCCGGTCGCTGAACGGGCTGGTGCGAATGAACAGGGTCACATGCCGGCAGCACATCCCCTCCCCCCGCAGCTTCTCGGCGGCCCGCTCCATGTAGCCTGCCAGCGCCTGGTGCATGGTGCCGATCTGGGTGATGCGCTCCCCAAACGAGCGCGAGCAGATGATCTGCTGCTTGGCCTGGGCCTCTTGCTCCAACTCGGCACAGGGAATGCCGCGCAGTTCCTGCACAGTGCGCTCGACCACCACGCCATAGCGGCGGCGCAGGTTCTTGGGGTCGGCGGCGACCAGGTCGGCCACGGTCTTGATGCCCTGCACCTCCAGCTTGGCGGTGAGCCGTCGGCCAATGCCCCATATCTCGTCCACCGGGGTGATCGCCATCAGCCGATCGCGCCGTGCCTCATCCCGCAGATCCACCACGCCGCCGGTGGCGGGCCACTTCTTGGCAGCGTAGTTGGCGAGCTTGGCGAGCGTCTTGGTGGGGCCGATGCCGACCCCCACGGTCAGCCCGGTCCACTGCTGCACCCGCTCGCGGACTTGGCGGCCATAAACCACCAGGGCGCCCGCCCAGGACTCGCTCAATTCGATAAAGGCCTCGTCGATGCTGTAGACCTCCACCGCCGGCGCCATCCCCTCCAGAATGGTCATCACCCGGTTCGACATATCACCATAGAGGGCATAGTTGCTGGAGAACCAGACCCCGCCCATCGCCTCGAAGAACTGGCGGATCTGAAAGTACGGTACCCCCATCTTGATGCCCAGCGCCTTGGCCTCTGCCGAGCGGGCCACCACGCAGCCATCGTTGTTAGAGAGCACCACGATGGGCCGCCCCTTCAAGTCGGGGCGGAACAGCCGCTCGCAACTGGCGTAGAAATTGTTCACATCGACCAGGGCGACGGCGCAGCGCTTGTTCATGGGGTATCCATCTTGTGTACGACAAAGGCCACGACTCCGAAAATCTCCAGCTCCTGCCCATCATTGAAATGGATGGGACGATAGGCCGGGTTGCCAGGAAGCAATGCGACGGTGGGCTCAAGCTGCAGTTTCTTCACCGTGAACTCGCCATCCACCGCGGCGACCACCACGCTGCCGTGGCGCGCCTTGCGGCTGCGGTCGACAACCAGCAGGTCGCCATCGCGGATTCCGTAGTCGACCATGCTGTCACCGGCCGCCCGCACGAAGTAGGTGGCCGCCGGATGCGCCACGCACAACTGATTGAGGTCGATGGTCTGCTCGGTGTAGTCCTGCGCCGGCGACGGAAAGCCGCAGGCCACCGGGGAGAGGAACAGGGGGAGCTCCAACAAGGGAGCATCGGGAGCGGGTTGAGCAAACATGCTGGCAATCTCTTTTTTCTGTATAAATAAACAGTATAGCAAGACGCAAAAATAGGATCACCGTGAGGCGTTTGGCTCTATTCATGGTTGCATTGTGGTAAAGTTACAGACTCATTAGGGGTAGTTTTAATTTAAGGAACAATAACATGGCGAAAGAGCAGGAGTTTCTTTATATCGTTCACATGGCATCCATTGGAAATGCCATCAACTTGTCTACCCAAGGTGAAAACGTCTGTGACCACTACACACAGATAGAGGTCGAGAAGCCACCTATGCGGCTTGGAAAGGTGCAACTGCAAGCTGGTCAGCGCTGAGATCGATAGTTTAACCTTTACCGGTCATCGGCTTGATGATGTTTACTCAAACATTGTCATAACTTTTCCTATTCATAACAATGCGGTTCTGAGTAAATAAAGGTTGCTACCTTTAAACGATGAAACTAAAGTTTTATTTTTTCTAAACATCAGAGGTTTTTATGAAATGGCATGAATGTAATGAAGTAAGGGAGCTTAAAGCAATTGCTAGCTTTCGTGAGGTGAAAAAAATAATATCAAGTGATCTAGATGGAAAAATAAAAATTACAGCTAAAGGCTGGAACGACTTACATAAAAAAATAATTTTATTAAAAAACATATTCATTAACTATAATAATGATGAAACGTCTTTTGACGGTTTTGTATCTGAAAGCCAAAAATATTTATTTTGCTTAACAAAAATGGATGGAAAAAATAGACAGAATAATCTTGGTGTAAACGCCTTGCATTATAAAGACAAAGAATTGGCAAAAAAATGGCGACGCCACATAGCTCAAAAAATACATCCAGATAAATGCTCTGACCCTAGAGTAAAAGAAGCGATGAATGTATTGGAGAATATGTATTCGGAGATGATTAGATGAATTATGGTATCATCCCATTTGACAACCGAACAGTACTAGGAAATTATATAATACCTGAGGTTGATGAAAGTCTAACAGCTACAACTATAACAAGCATTATTAATGCTTGGAATACACACACTGCAATTGACTCTTATGGGCGCCCGTGGATAAATGCAGAAGGCGTCCATGTCGTACTCCGCACAAGCAGAGCTAATGCCAAATATTTAATTGCGGGACTTCAGGATGACCAAAAAACAATGCATGCCAATGCCCTTTATGTAAAGGGGGAATCCATATGCGGACTATTGGATAGAACAATTACTCAAGCTAGACGTTTAGACCGTGAAAAATATATAAGGTACTCTCAGTTATTATATATTGCAATTAGAGATTGCAGCAGAGCAAGAGAACTCAGAGCTGAACACTATGAATACATAAACAAGGCTGTAAAAACATTAAAAAGAGATAGGGCTTCAAGTTTCAACATTGAAAACGATGAATTGACTGGTGATGCACTAATTTATGCAACTGCAGAATTCTCTCATATTAGAAGTGTGTCAATATATCCAATGCAGGCTAGCCACGTTGAAAATGGATTGGTAATAAATAAGTCCACGCACAATATTATAACACAGAATGGAATTAATGATGAGACTGAGCTTTTATATTTATGCCATACCAATGGCTGGAGCACCACTTGGCACCAAGTTTATATGAATTATATTCAGACAGTAGCCTTATAACAAATATTATTACTGAGTACATTGCTTAAATGCCTGCTCAAAAAACAAACGCGCCTATCAGATCATCAGAATGAACAATCGCCAATCATGAAGGGAGCTTATGGAAAGTGAAGGGTCACAGTAGGATCCGTTATCATGCGTGCGCAGGCAAGGCTGGGGGTGCTATTGCGCCCCCAGTCCTTTCAGTAACAACTGCCGCCCCTCTGGCGTCAGTGACCCCATCAAGCTGAGCACCAGTTGGTTGGTGGTCTTGGCCGAGGGGCTTAGGGTGTGGGCGAACGACAAGGTGGCCACCCAGCTGTGGCCACACTCTGCATCGGTGCATTGGCAGTAGAGATCCGAGACATCATCGCTCAGTCGGTTGGTCTTGGTAATGCGGCCCCGCTGGCCACACACTTTGCAATAAACCCGCATTACGCCCCCTTTTCTATCCAAATCAACAGCCTATCTTGCCACACCAGACACTGTTTGTTTATACAGTTGAACCGATATTCTCCCGAAAATCGACCCAGAGGGAGCGAGGGAGTCCCGCGCTGTTGATGGCATCCTGAATCAGCTCGCACAGTGGCAACACCTCGTTGCGGGCATAGGTCGCATCGTACTTCTCGGGATCCCCGAGCCCTCCCCCGCCATTGGTCGGGATGATGCCGGCCAGCGCCGCCGGAAAACGGTGGCTGGTCAATACGTCCTGAGCGGTGATCCCCTTGATGGCCGCGAACTCATCCTTGGTGGCAATGTCCCCCACCGGAATAAGCTTGATGCCATCGGGCTTGCCGTCCGGGATGTTCACGAACATGGAGCGGAAGTTTCCCACCCCCTTGCTGCTCGCAATCATCTCCTTCATCTCCTCCTCGGTGTCGTCGTCCATGTTCGGGTCGGTGGCGTAGAAGATGAAGCCCATGTGGGCGCCGTTGAGGAAGTACTTGCGCCGAAACAGGGTGGCATCCTGATTGAGCAGCGCCGACTGCAGGCCGCCCAGGTAATCGGGCATGCCGTAGATCTGCTGCTCGGGGTCGTACTGGGCCAGCCAGATGACATCCTCCGGCCGGTAAATCAGGTTCGGCTTGCCCTGCTGCAGGTAGACAAAGCAGCCATCTTCCCGCCGGCGCAGATAGACGCTGGAAAGTGGCAGCAGCCCCACTACCTGGTTAAACCCGTTACGCAGCTTGAGCAGCCCCGCGTCCCCGAACTGCAGGTAGTTGTGGGCAAAGGCGGTGACCGTGGTGCGCTGGTTGGTAAAGCGCCCCGCCACCATGTTGCGGCGCGCCATCAGGATGGCCCCGTGGTGGGCATTGGCCCGCACCACCTTGGCGAGCCCCTTGCGCTCGATGGGCGGCTGGTAATACTCGCCATAGGGGTTGTAGAACACCCCGGTGTAATCGGTCATCCAGGCCGTGGGGTCGATGGCCTCCGGCATGCTGAACGCCACCGCGCTCTTTGCTGGGGTGGCCGCCCGGGCCGGTTGGGATTTCTGTCGCTTGGTCATGCTGCCTTTCTCTCCTGGCTGGTTGCCCAGGTGGATTTACGTTTGCGGGTGGTATCGAGCGGCTCGTTGGCCACGGCGTGGGCGATGGCAAAGAACACGTCGGCGTGGCCGGTCACGTTGTCCCGGGCGGCCCGAAACGTCATCTGGCCGCCGCCGGTGGTGCTGCGCTTGATGGCGAGGAACGCCAGCGGAATATCCCGATCTGCGCTGTCCCACTCGATGCGGTTAGCCTCCACCACGTCGATCATCTTGAGGACCAACCGCGATTTGCTCTCGATGCTGTAGTTGATGGGGTGGCATATGCCTTTGAAGGTGGGCTTCAAGAGGTCATAAACCCCGGCACCAATACCGGAGACATCGACCCCTAGATAGGTGACCCGAAACTTCTTGGCGATGCGCTCGATCTCCTGCGCCTGGTACTGGAAGTTAAGCCCGCGCCAATAGTGCTTCTCGAGCACCCGAAACCGCTCGCCAGCTACCATAGGTGGAGCAACCACCACCAGGGTGGCATTGTCGCGGGTGCGGCTCGGGTCGTAGCCCAGCCACACCTCTCGCCGGCCGAACGGGTCAGGCCGCCCGGGCTTGTAGTCCTCCCACCGGCTTGGGTCTACCCCTGCCCGCTCCATGTCCTGGAACTTGAACACCGACAGCGCATCGTCGATAAAGCGGCACATGTAGAGCCTGTCGAACACCTCCTCCGGGTACTCGTCTTTCAGCTCCTCAATGTCGATGAGGTGGCAACCAAGGTGAATGGCATCTTCGATGGTGATGACGTAACGCCACTGCCGATCGGGGCAGACGCGGCCACCGTCGCGCAGGTCATCTTCACCAGGGAAGTCGATGGCCACCCGGCTCGGGCGTTGCCCCTTCCAGCGATCCCCGGTCCAGAACCGATAGGCTTCATGCACCTTGCTCGACGGGGTTGAGAAGTAGGTCTTGCGCCAACGGGATTGGGTCGCCATGGCGCTGGCGACGTCCGAGAGCTTCTCGAAGTTGGGGATCCAGAAATACTCGTCGATGTAGACGTTGCCCGAGCGGGACTGGGCGCTATTGGAGTTGGTGGAGCAGAAGTGCAGCTCGGCGCCGTTCGACAGGACGATGGGGTTGCCGGTCAGGGTGACGCCGAGGAAAGTCTGGGCAATCTTGCAGATATAGGAGCGAAACACCTCCGCCTGGGCACGAGTGGCGGACAGGAATATCTGGTTGCCGCCGGTCAGCACCGCATCTTCCAGCGCCTCGCCAGCGAAGTAGTAGGTCATGCCGATCTGGCGGGATTTAAGGATGTTGCGGGTGCGCGGCAGTGCCGGGTCGTTCTTGGCCTCGCGACAGCGCAGCTGATAGCCAAACAGGGTGCCCAGCCACTCGGCAAAGTCGTCGGCCGTCAGGTGGCTGACCTCGTTCTTGCCCTTCTTGCCGCCCTTCCCCTTGCGGCCACCATCCTGTCCACTGCGCCCGCGTGGGGTTCGCGGCGGAGCAGGTTCCTCCCCTGCTTCACGTTGAGCCTTGAGGGCCTGCTGGCGCTCGGCCCACTTGATGGCCTTCTCTTTGAGGCTGACATGGTGGCCGATTAGCCTGTCCAGTTCGTCCAGCTCGGCGCTGGTTTTCTTCTCCCGCCCGAGCAGCGACTGCACCCGGCGGGCAATGGCATCCTCCACCGCCTCTTCGGTCAGCAGATCCCGCCAGCCGTACTTCTCGGCCCAGAAATAGACCACTCGGCAGGAGTTGAGCCCCAGTTCATCCTTGATCTCCTGGGGTGTCCATCGTTTAAGGTAGAGTCCCCGCGCGGCATTGCGGATCTCTTCGGGATACGCCACGGCGCCTCCATCAGGTGAATGATGGCGCCATCATAGCCAGCCCCTCCCCTTGCTTATCTCACTGATGTTCCACGCAATTCGGATATCCCGCTGGATCCGAATCGCCACGAACACAACTGGATGAAACCCCCTTGCCGACCCGATAGCCTGACCCCGCATCTATTGGGAGCAGGCATGAACGAATCAACCTTGAGAACTGGCTGGGTCTGTATCGCCACCGAAGGCAAAGCGGTGGACGGGCGGGATATTACCCGCGACTGGCTCACCGACATGGCCGAGACCTACGATCCGACCTATTACACCGCCGTCATCTGGCCGGAGCACGATCGCTGGTCCAGCTATGGCACGGTGCAGGCGCTCAAGACCGAAGAGGTGGATGGCAAGCTCAAGCTGTTCGCCATCCTCTGCCCGAATCGCGATCTCATCTACTACAACCAGAACGGTCAGTACCAGTTCTGCTCCATCGAACCCTTCGAGAACTTCGCCGATCTGGGGCGTACCTACCTGCTGGGCCTCGGTGTCACCGACGAGCCCGCCAGCACCGGCACCACCCATCTCAAGTTCAGCAACAGCAACAAGGGACAGGCCGTTGGCACCAGCGAGCCGCTGGACCTCTCCATGTTCAAGCTACCCAAGCACGAGAAGGCCGATGGCCTGATCGCCAAGTTTTTCAGCTTCCTGGCCAGCCATGGCGAGCAAGCGCCCATAACTCCCCCCAGCCAACCCGAGGATGAGGAAATGAAACCAGAACAGTTCGATCAGATGCTGGGGGCCCTTAATGGCCTTGGCACCAAGATCGATGCCTTCAGCGCCAAGCTGGAAGCCAAACCGGCCACCGACGACACCACCCAGCCGGTCACCGAGCCCACCAAGGTGGAGGAACAACCCGGCATCACCACCGAGCAGTTCAGCAAGCTGGAACAAACCCTGGCCAGCCTGACCGACAAGTTCGGTGAACTGAACAGCAAGATCGACCAGTTCTCTGTCGAGAAGCCGGGCCAGCGCCCGGACGCCCTCGGCGGTGACGATACCCCCGCAGTCTATTAAGGAGCGACCGTGAGCCAGACCCTTACCGTCCAGGCCATGCAGCGCCTGGAGCAATACAGCAACGCCCTGGCCAAGGCCTACGGCATCCCCGTCAACGCGCTGGCCAAGCAGTTCAGCGTCACCGGTCCGGTGGAAACCGGCCTTCGCGCTGCGCTGCTCGCCTCCGTCGAGTTCTTGGGCCTTATCACTTGCCTCGACGTAGACCAGATCAAAGGTCAGGTGGTGCAAGTGGGCATCGGCAAGCTGTTCACCGGCCGCAAGAAGGATGGCCGCTTTAACGGCAAGATCGGCGTCGCCGGCAACACCTACGAGCTGACCGAGACCGATTCGTGTGCCTCGCTCGACTGGGCAACCCTGTGCGTCTGGGCCAACGCCGGCAGCGAGGGCGAGTTCCTGCGCCTGGTGGGCGATTTCATCAACAAGGCGTTTGCCCTGGACATGCTACGCGTCGGCTGGAACGGCGTGAAAGCCGCTGACACCACAGATCCGGAGAAGAACCCGCTCGGCGAAGACGTCAACAAAGGCTGGCATCAGCTGGCCCGCGAGTGGAACGAAGGCAGCCAGATCATCAAGGCCGAGGCCGGCAAGAAGATCCACTTCGACCCGGACGGCAAGGGGGATTACAAAACCCTGGACGAGATGGCCTCCGACCTTATCAACACCACCATCGATCCGCTGTTCCGCCAGGACCCGCGTCTGGTCGTGCTGGTCGGCACCGACCTGGTGGCCTCGGCTCAGGCCAAGCTCTACAGCGAAGCCACCAAACCGACCGAGCAGATCGCCGCCCAGAAGCTGGCCGAGTCCATTGCCGGGCGCAAGGCCTACATCCCGCCCTTCTTCCCGGGCAAGCGGATGGTGGTCACCACCCTCGACAACCTGCACATCTACACCCAGCGCGGCACCCGCAAGCGCAAGGCCGACGATAACCAGGACAAGAAATGCTTCGATAACCAGTACTGGCGGATGGAAGGCTACGCCATCGGCGAATACCTGGCCTATGGCGGCTTTGAAGAGGCCGACATCGAGATCGGCGCCGCCCCCACTGCGCCGAGTGAGTAAGCCATGAGCTCACCGGGCCAACGCCACAAGCAACGGGTGCAAGCCATGCAGGGGGCCGCGCAGGCCGCCTGCTCTGGCATGGCCACCGGCGCGGTGGCGGACAGCTTGCACCTGCAGATGATTGCCCTGGAACAGGACATCGTCCGCCTGCGCAAGCTGGCCCGCATTGGCGATCGGGTGAACATGAAGCGCAGCGAGCTGATGCCCAAATACCGCCCCTATGTGGAGCGCTATCTAGCAAGCGTCGCGCAGTCCAACCAGCCCTATCAGAACGAGCTGTTTCAGCTGCTCACCGTCTGGGCCTTC
Source organism: Aeromonas sp. 600774 (assembly GCF_049175075.1). Taxonomy (NCBI): domain Bacteria; kingdom Pseudomonadati; phylum Pseudomonadota; class Gammaproteobacteria; order Aeromonadales; family Aeromonadaceae; genus Aeromonas; species Aeromonas sp. 600774. Next base: position 130,329 of record NZ_JAAKUJ010000010.1, on the reverse strand, counting down.
GATGTGGGCGATTTCGACACCGGCATCGCCTGGGCCGAGCTCGCTATCGCTCAAGGCCAGCGCACCCCGAACAACATCAAGCGGGACTGGGCCCACTTTGTGGCCGACACCGTGCTGGAGTGGGCCGAGAAGCAAGCGGCCGAGGGCCATGCGGTCGAGCCCTGGTTCTCCCGGGTATTCGACAAGGTGCGGGGTGACTGGCGCCTTAACGAGAAGCTCACCGCTAAGTGGTTCAAGGCAGCGGGCTGTCTGCTGCTACGTGACCAGGACGGTCAGCCACGCCCCAGTGCCGTGGGTGACAGCGCAACGCTGGAGCAAGCCGACCACTGGCTGGCCCAAGCAGAGAAGCTGCACAGCAAGGTGGGGGTCAACACCCTGCGCCAGAAGATAGCCATGCGCCTGCGGGTGCTCAATCCCGAATAACCAACCGACTCTCCGCGCCGTCGCACCCCGGCGCGAATGCCATGGAGCGCCTTTGGCGAACCCAGCGGCAATTGCGTGGCGACAGGGGTGCACCTATTCAACCAGCGAGGTCACTGATGTTTGCAGGCAAGGATATCGACTACAGCGCCGCCACTATCCGCAATGACGGGTTTTGGCCCGATGTGGCCGTGGCCGATTTTGAGCGCCGCCGCGCCCTGCCTGCCGACCTTGACCCGCAAACCACCGGTGCCGCCCTGCTGGCGGCCATCTCGGAAATCAACCTGCAGCTGGCGATGCGCCAGGCCGCACTGATGGCCGAGGGCCATGCCTGCGCCGCCGAGGTACCGGGGCCAAGCCTTGAGGGTGGCACCAATGCGCTAACCGAGCAGTATCTGGCCGCGGTGTTTGCCCGCGCCAAGGCGGCCATCTTGCCGGAGTTCGCCAGCGTCACCGAGCGGCCGGCCGCCAACAACCTGGCCGAGCGGGCACCGGAACAGCGCGCCCAACTGCTGGCCGAGAGTCAGCAGCTGGTGCGCAGCATCAAGGGCAAACACCGGGCGGGGGTCTCGTTGATATGAGTAAAGAGATGAGCGAACAGCAAGCCCAGGGCTATTTCCTGCACGCCCTCCACGCCGAGCTCACCCGGGTGTTGCCGGCCAAGTGCCGCAAGTCCCTCGACAGCTGGATGGAGAACGGAACGATCCGCCTCGAATCCCGCAACATGGGCCCGACCGGTGTAGACGTGGCCTGGCTCACCTATCAGGCGGTGTTCATCGTTGAGCAACTGCCCTTTCGTGAGCTGGATCCGGCCATCGTACTGGCTGCAGTCGCCGCCTGGGTGCAGGAGCACGACTCGTTTCGCGAGCAGTTTGAGCTGGCCGACCCGGAATACGCGGTGACCCCGAACGATGAGAAGAGCGCCGATCTCGAGATCCAGCTCGCCTTTACCGAGCCGCTGCGCCTTATCGAGCACCCGAGCGGCCCCATCAACTGGCTCGGCAAGCGCTGGCAGGTGGCCCCCTATGAAATCTGGGTGGCCGACCACATCGACATGAACGTCGGTGACACCGGCCATCACCAGGTAGGTGGCCCGGCATGATCACCATCACTCTGGACGCTCGCAGCAGCCGGGACCAGCTCAACCTGCTGGCCCTGCCACCCCAGAAGCGCAAGCGCCTGGTGTGGCGCGCCGCGGCCGAGCTCAAAAAGCTGGCGGCCCGTCATGTGCGCCAGCAGCAAGACCCCAACGGCAAGCCCTGGGCGCCGCGCAAGCGGGGCAAACGCAAGATGCTGCGCGGCCTGCCCAAACTGCTGGAGATCCACGCCCCAAGCCAGGACGTGGCCGAGCTCGGGTTCAAACGGGGGACGATGAACGCCCACGCGGGGGTTATCGCCAACACCCACCAAAAGGGGCACACCTATCAGGTGACCGCGGCCAGCCGGCGCCGCATTGCCCCCAGTGAAGGCGGTAAGCAAAAACCGGCGACCAAGGCGCAGGCCCGCAAGCTGCGCGAGCTCGGGTTCAAGCGCCCGGGGGCGCGCAAGGGGTCATACCGCTCGGCGTCGCTCGGCTGGATCACCGGCAATCTCAACTACGCCCAGGCGGGATTGCTCATCAGGAAGCTCAAGGATGAACCGGTGAAAACACGCTGGGAGATTGAGCTCCCTGCCCGCCCGTTCCTCGGCGCCAACGCCAAACAACGGGAGCAAGCCTTTGCCCGTGCCCTGCAGAGCATCGACTACGGCTGGGACGTCAACAAGCAAGAGATGAAGGGGAAATAACGCCATGTGGCCTTATGTACAGATCAACAACTTGAACCAGATGCAGGGGCCAGTGACCGAGGTCGAGCGCCACCTGCTGTTTGTCGGCACGGCGCCAAGCAATACCGGCAAGCTGCTCTCCCTCAACACCCAGAGCGACTTTGACCAACTGCTGGGCGCCGCTGACAGCGAGCTCAAAACCAACCTGCAGGCCGCCATGGCCAACGCTGGCCAGAACTGGACGGCAGCCGCCTATGTGCTGCCCACCGACATGGACTGGAAAGATGCAGTCCGTGAGGCCCAGAAGACCCAATCCTTTGAAGGGGTGGTGGTACTGGGGCAAGAGTGGGATGAGGCCAAGATCAACGCCGCCCACGCGCTGAACCAGGAGCTGATCGCCAAGTGGGGTCGCTGGCAGTTCATGCTGCTGGCGGTCGCGGGGATCAATGCCGCCGAGCAGGATGGCCAGAGCTGGAGCGACTACGAGGCCGCCCTGGTCACCCTGCAAGATGGCATCAAGGCCGAATCCGTCACCCTGCTGCCGCAGCTGTGGCCCAACCTCGCCGGCGCCTACGCCGGACGTCTGTGCAACCGGGCGGTGAGCATTGCCGATACCCCGTGCCGGGTCAAAACCGGTGCCCTGGTCGGCCTTGGCAACAAGCCCAAGGACAAGGACGGGATCGAGCTGCCGCTGGCCACCCTGCAAACCCTGGAACAAAACCGCTATTCGGTGCCGATGTGGTACCCGGACTATGACGGCATCTATTGGGCCGACGGCCGCACTCTGGACGCCGAGGGCGGCGACTACCAGGTGATCGAAAACCTGCGGGTGGCCTACAAGGTGGCGCGCCGGATGCGGGTACGCGCCATTGCCCGTATCGGCGATCGCTCGTTCAACTCCACCCCGGGCAGCACGGCCGCCGCCATTCTCTACTTTGGCAAAGACCTGCGCGAGATGGCCAGGACCACCACCATCAACGGCCAGCCGTTCCCGGGCGAGATCACCTCCCCTCGGGATGGCGATATCGCTATCCAGTGGACCGACAAAAACCACGTCTCCATCTACGTGGTGATCCGCACCGTGGACTGCCCCAAGGGGATAACCATCAACATCATGCTCGATCTGAGCATCACCAATGGGGAGGGCTAAGCCATGACCAGACGCATTTCAGGGCAGAGCTTCGACATTGAACTACTGGGCACCATGGTGCACGTCGAGAAGGCCAGCCTCACCATCACCGACAGCAGCGCCGTGGCGCAAACCCGCGGCATCCCTGACGGCTATGTGGATGGCGAGGTATCGGCCGAGTGCGAGTTCGAGCTCGATGCCAAGAACTTCAAGCTGCTGAGTGATGCCGCCAAACGGGCCGGCAGCTGGCGCGGGCTGAAACCGGACGATGTGCTGTTCTACGCCGACACCGGCGACGAAACCATGAAGGTGGAGGCCTTCGGGGTGAAGTTGCAGATCGCCGACCTGCTCGACATCGACCCCAAAGGGGGCAGCAAGGGGGTGCACAAGCTCAAGGGCATCGTCACCTCCCCCGACTTCGTTCACATCAATGGCGTGCCGTACCTCTCGGATGACGACACCCGCCACCTCAAAGGGTAAGGGGGCCAGGTGGACGATATCGACCGCGCAAACAGTCACGCCGCCCGAATGCTGGCCGTACATCTGGCCAACCAGGTGGGCAAAGGGCGCTACCAGGGGGAGAGCCGGCACCGCTGCGAAGAGTGCGACGACCCCATCCCGGCAGCACGCCGTCAACATGTGCCGGGGGTGCGGCTGTGCGTCCCCTGCCAGAGCCGTGCCGAGCGACACGGGCGATAACGAGAACGGGATATGAAATCTATGCCGAACAAAGACCCCACCCTCTGGGCCGCCCTGATGGCCTGGCTGATGGACAACTGGCCCGCCGTGTCCGGGGCATTGCTGGCGCTGAGCATCTCTTTCATGCGCATCACCTATGACGGCGGCAGCGGGCGCCGCCGTCTGATCGAGTCCACCCTGTGCGGCCTCATTACCCTGGCCGCGGCGTCGGGCACCACCCTGCTCGGCGTCCCCTATGAGGCCGCCCCCTTTATCGGCGGTGTGGTGGGGCTGCTCGGGGTGGACATCATCCGCGAAAAGGCCAAGACAGTACTGAGCAAAAGGGGGAGCAACGATGCCGCGTAGTCACTGCCACCCGCAGGTGGCTGCGTTTCTCGACATGCTGGCCTATGCCGAAGGCACCAAGGGCCGGGGCGATGACGGGTACAACAAGCTGGTCAATCCGGCGGGGTTCTTTGAGAGCTACACCACCCACCCGAACGTGCTGGTGCAGGTCAACAAGACCCTGAGCAGCACCGCGGCTGGCCGCTATCAGTTCCTGTCAAAGCACTGGGCCCACTACCGCGACCAGCTCGGCCTGCCGGACTTTGGCCCCGAGTCGCAAGATGCCTGGGCAATCCAGCTTATTCGCGAGCGCAAGGCGCTGGACGATGTGCTCAAGGGTCGTATCCGCGAGGCTATCTCCAAATGCGCCAATATCTGGGCCAGCCTGCCGGGGGCCGGCTACGGTCAGCGCGAGCACCAGCTGGCCGACCTGCAGGCCAAATTCACCGAGTTCGGCGGGGTACTGGCATGAACACCTTCAAGGCACTGCTCTCCAATGTGCTGTTGGTCCTGGTGCTGGTAATGGGCGCAGCCCTGTTTCTTGGCAACCGGATGCTGGAGAGCCGTGGCAAGGCACTCGCCACCGCCAACGAGACCATCAACACCCTGCAGCAGACCAACGAGCTGCAGGCCAGTCAGCTGGCGACACTGCAACGCGATGCCGCGGGCCTTCGCAAGTTGCTGGGTACCCAGAACGCCGCTCTGGCCGAGCTCGACCAACAACAGAGGAAAACCGCCGATGAACTGCAACAAGCGCTGGCCACGCCGCCGGCGGGCCGCCCGGACTGCGCTCGCGAGCCTCTGCCTGACGCTGCTCTGCGCCTGCTCCAGCCAGCCCCAAACCGTGGTGCAAACGCAGCTGGTAAAGCGGCTACCACCGCCGGGACTGGTGCCCCACTGCCCGGAGCCTGATTTCAAGGGGCGCACCTACGGCGATGCCGTGCGGTTTATCCCCACCCTGCAGATGGCGCTGCGCCGCTGCCAAACACAAATCAACACCCTGAACCATTGGATTGAACAAGAGGAAAACACCCCATGACCACTCCCATCATCACCCTGGACGTCGCCGGCAAAGAGCTGAAGTTCGCCCCCACCATGGTGGCCTACAACGGCTTTATCAACGACATGATGCCAAGCGACAAGGTGGCGCCGGCCCACAACTACCTGAAAAAGATCGTCTGCCAGGAGAGCAAAGAGGCGCTCGATGAGCTGCTCAAACGCCCGGGCGCGGCGCTGCAGCTGGCCGGTGCCATTAACCAGCAGTTCGCCCCCGATCTGGAGATCACCGTAAAAAACTGACGGCGCGCGCCGAGGCTATCGAGCGCAATCACCTGGAGCAGGCGCTGGCGCTGCGGCGCCACTACCTGCCCCATGACGAAGACGACATCGACAGCTTGGCCCGCGCCCTCTGGTTAGACCGACACGCTCGGGAGTCCCACGCCGCTGCAGTGGCCGAGGGCATCACCAACGCATTCAACGGATAACGATCTATGGCCTGGATGGAAAAATTGATGATGCAGGTGGCTTTGGTGGATCAGGTCACCAAGCCCCTTGCTGGCATCAATGCCCAGATGGACAAGGTCAGCAAGGCCGGCCGTCAGGGCTGGAGCAGCATGGCAATGGGGGCCACCACGGTGGCCGCCGGCGGCATGGCGATCCAGTCTGCCTTGGGCCCGGCCATCGAGATGGATCGGGCGCTGGCCGAGGTGGCCTCGCTCGATGTGCAAAAGGAGGTGCTCGGGGCGCTCGGGCGCGAGGCGTTGAAGCTCTCTATCCAGTACGGGGAGTCAGCCACCGAGATTGTCCGCTCCTCCTACGATATCCAGTCGGCGATCGCTGGACTCGAAGGTAACGAGCTGCCCGCCTTTACCCGAGCCTCGACCACCCTGGCCAAAGCGACCAAGGCCGATACCGCCACCATCACCAACTACATGGGCACCATGTACGGCATCTTCGAGCAGCAGGCCAAGCAGATGGGCAAGGCCAACTGGGTCGAGGATGTGGCCGGCAAGACCGCGCTCGCGGTGCAACTTTTCAAGACCACCGGCCAGGGCATGGCCGACGCGTTCGGGGCCATCGGCGCCAACGCCACCGCCGCCGGCATCGCGATGGACGAGCAGTTCGCGGTGCTCGGGCAGTTGCAGGCCACCATGAGTGGCGGCGAGGCCGGTACCAAGTTCAAGGCGTTTCTGGCCGGCGTCGGCAATGCCCAGAAGGCGCTCGGCATCCAGTTCACCGATGCCGCGGGCAACATGCTGCCGGTGCTCACCATGCTGGACAAGCTCAAGGCGCGCTATGGCGAAACCCTGAGCGTGGCCGAAGGGGACGAGCTCAAGAAGGCGTTCGGTTCGGATGAGGCGGTCAGCATGATCAAGCTCCTGATGACCAACACCAAGGCGCTCGCCACCAACATCAATGCGCTGGCCAACACCCACGGCATGGGCAAGGCCGAGCAGATGGCCGCCGCCATGACTGACCAGTGGCAGCGGGTCGAGCAAGCCTGGTTTGCCATCCGCGCCGCCGCGTTCGGGGTGGTGCTACCTGCCATCAATGCGGTGGTGGGGGTCTTTGCCGATGGTGCCAACGAGGTGCTGCGTTGGACGCATCTTTTCCCGAACCTGACCAAGGTCATCAGCTATGCCCTGCTCGCCATCGTGGGGTTGAGCATGGTCACCGGTACCTGGATGCTGATCGCTGGCTTGGCCAAGCTGGCCACCCTGGGGCTCGGTATCGCCTGGTCCATCATCCTTGCCCCGCTCAACCTGCTGAAAGCGGGCCTGGTGGCGTTTCGCGCCATCATGCTGGCCGTCAACATCATGATGGCGGCCAACCCTGCCGTGCTGCTGGCTTATCTCATCGGCGGCCTGCTCGTTGGTGCCATTGGGCTGGCGATCTACTACTGGGATGACCTCAAGCAAACCCTGGCAGACTGGGGCGTGTTTGATGCTATCCAGGGGGTGATCGCTGCCGCCACCACCGGGTGGGCCAGTTTCATGCAACTGCTCGCCGACCTCAGTCCTTTCCAGTTACTGGGTAAAGCCGTCGACTGGCTGATTGAGAAGCTCAACATGATCCCGGGCGTCAATATCGAGATGAGCAGCATGCCGGATCTTAATATGCCCAATCAGGAGAACATCAACGCCCCCCTCGCCCGTTTTAGCCAGGGCAACCCGAGCCGCGTACCGGCGGGCGGGCTGGGCAAGCAACTGATCCAGGCCAATGCGGCTGCGACCACCGCCAACCAGAAGCCACCCAAGTACCTGAGTATCGGGGAAGTGCATATGCATAACCAGAATCCGATGACCCCCGAGCAAATGGCCGAAAACGCCTGGCTGGAGACACCGTGATGAGAGACGCCAAGTACATCGACATTTTGGTGGTCAACGGGGCCTGGCAACTCGATGCCGGCGGCCAGCCCCGTTACACCCGGGACCGCCACAGCATCGGCCAGGACATCAAGCACCGGATCATGGAGTCGGGGCTGGCCCGCAAGCTGATTGGCGAGCGCAGCCCGACCCTGCGCGCCGATGTGATGACCGAGATTGAGCTACTGGTTGAGAACGACGAGCGACTGGTGCCGGGCTCCATCGTGATCCGCGAGGAAGCCCACGAGCGGGTGCTGGTCACCGCCCGCACCTATGAATTTGGCGATCTGGAGGTAACCCTGTGAACCTGCGTCCCAACGTGGATTTTATGGCTCTGCTGGCCGAGATCGGTGTGCCGACCACCGAGCAGGCCATGGAGGCCGAGCTCAAAAAGGAGGTCGAGGCCGCCGGCTCCCTTATCACCAACGACAGCGATGTGAGCCCCTTCTGGCGGCTGGTCCGCGGGGTGGTGATCACCCCGGCGCTCTGGCTTATCCGCACCCTGCTGGCCGGCCATGTGCTGCCCAACACTTTTGCCGCTACCGCCACCGATGCCTATCTCGACCTCAAGGCGTGGGACGTGGACTTGACCCGCAAGGGCGCTCAGAAGACCCGCGGGGTGATCAACTTCGTCAAAGTGAGTCCTGGCGAAGCGGTCACCATCCCGGCCGATATCTGGGTCAGCACCGAGCGCATCAACGGCACCATCTACCGGGTGAAGCCCCTGCAGGCGGTGGTGAGCCCTGCCGGTGAAGCGGTGGCCCGTGTGGTGTGCGAGGCCGAGTTCGCGGGTGCAGCCTGGAATCTGGCCCCGGGTTACTACAACCTGCTGAGTGAACCGGTCACCGGCATCTTGTCGGCCCGCAACGATGACAAGGAGTGGATCACCACCCCGGGTGCCGATGCCGAGAGCAACGACGCGCTGGGCCTGCGTATTCAAAACCAGTTCTCGGCGGCAGGCCGATACCACATCGACGCCATCTACCGCTCGATGTTGGCGAGCGTCGCCGGTATTCGGGCCGATCACATCTTCTTCGAGCATGAAGCGCCGCGGGGGCCCGGCACTGCCAACGCCTACATCCTGCTGGAGGTGGGCACCACACCGGCCAGCCTGATTGCCCAGCTTAACGACTACGTGGGCCGCCAGGGCAACCATGGCCACGGCGATGATCTGTTCGTGATGGCAATGCCCGAGACCCAGCACAGCCTCACGCTGGAGCTGTGGCCGGTGGCCAACCTCACCGACGAGCAGAAGGTGGCCCTCAAGCAAGGCGCTGAATCGCTGGTCAAAGCGGCGTTTCGTCAGTCAGCGGATTTTCCGAGCGTCACTCGCACCTGGCCGCGCTCGCGCTTTTCGCTCTCGCAGCTGGCCCGCGAGCTGCACAGCCAGTTCCCGCAACTGCAAAGCCTCAAGTTTGCGCAAGATGACATCGTCTCGGGGCTGGCTATCCCGCGCCTGAACAGGCTGGAGGTGACCCTCTATGACTAACCCGACCCTGCTTGAACACAATAGCCAAGCGCCGCGGCTCCCCGATGCCAGCGCCCCCTGGTGGGAGGATGGCTACACCATTAGCTCGGCCCACGCCGAGCCAGGGTTTCTGGCCAAGGGCATCAACGCCTTCTGGCAACGGCTCAAGGGGTGGCTGTTGCTGCCACTCGCCCAGCAAGACCCGCTCACCTGCTCGGAGTCTCTGCTGGCGCTGCTCGCCTGGGAGCGGGACATCAGCCGCTTTAACGGCGAGCCGCTGCAGCTCTTTCGCAAGCGGGTCAAGTTCGCCTTTGTGAATGCCAGAGACGCCGGCGAGGTCGCGGGCTTTAAGCGCATCTTCGAGCGCCTGGGCATCGGCTGGTGCGACATCCACGAACGGCAAGAAGGCGCCCCCTGGGACGTCATCACCATCGAGGTGACCGACAGCGCCCTCGCCAGCAACCAGCAACTGATGGAAACCCTGATCCAACACTATGGCCGCACCTGCCGACGCTATCGGTTTCAGGTGGTTTATCCGGTCGCCAGCACCTTGGGCTTTGGTCACATCGACATGAGCCAGCAGGTATTTGGCGCGACGCTTAAGAGGACCCCATGAGCCAGATCATTACCAACGCCTTCTACCGCTACTGGCAGGAGAGCCTGACAAACCAGACGCCGGTGGTGCTCGATGAGTTCGTGCTGGCCAATGTGCCAGACCTCGATCCTGCCGCCCCCATCGACCCGGACAGCGGGCTGCCACCGAAGGGCCAGATTGTGCACCGCCACGGGGTGGACCAGCGCGGGCGCATCAACAACGACGCGGTGGCCTACACCATCGTGATGGATACCACGGTCGGCGATTTCAGCTTTAACGCCATGTACCTCATCAACAAGGCCACCGGCGTGGTGGGGATGATTGTTCACAAGGGGCTGGAGACCAAACTCAAGACTGACGAGGCAGTCGGCCAGACCGGCAACAGCTTGGTCAAATCCATGCTGATGGAGTACGACCGCGCAGCGGAAGCGACCGCCACCCATGTGGACGCCAGCACCTGGCAGATTGACTATGCCGCTCGCCTGCGCGGGATGGACGATGACCTGCGCCTGCAGGCGCTGCAGTTCTTCGGGCCGGCCACCTTCTACGGCGACGGCTTCAAGCTGGTCAACGAGTCCGGGGTCTACAAGGTGCGGCCCGGGGTGGCCTATGTCGGCGGCCTGCGTGCCGAGCTCAACGAGGTGAAGAAAATCACCCCGGGCGCCAAGCCGGTGGGACTCTGGCTCGATATCTATCGGGCCGGCTCCCTGCTTGATGCCTGGGTGAACCACTTCACCATCACCCTGAGCGTGCCGGACATGGTGGATTACCTGGACAGCAACGGCTATCAGCACCATGTGGCCAAAGTGGCCATCATCAACGCTGATGGCAGCGTGACCGACGTGCGCCGCAAGCGCACCATCGAGCTGACCGGCGATGTCACCGGCAAAGGCATTCTGGAGGATGCCCAGGGCGTCACCATCGCGGTGGAGATCAAAGACGGCAGTCACCGCCACAAATGGGGCGAGCTGGACCAAGTGCCGGCCACCGCCAGCCGCTGGCCCAGTTGGGCAGAGGTGACCAGCAAACCCGACTTGGCTGCAGCTAACCATTCCCACCCCGGCTCCTGGCTCAACCCCATTAATCTCGGAACCGAAGATCTCGACACCCTTAAAGAGCCGAAGGTATATGCCCAGCATGCCAACGCTAACACCTCGGTTGCGCGCCACTACCCGGAGAACAGTGCCGGGGCGCTGATTGTCAGTAATGGTGCTGGCACACAGCAGACCTACCTGGTCTACAACTCCAGCCGAGTCTGGCGGCGCGCACAATACAGCACCGGGGCCTGGACGCCCTGGACCCGTGATTACAACACCGGCAACAAGCCCAGCCTGGCCGAGCTGGGAGCTGCCGCAGCAAGTCATACCCATCCCTGGTCGCAAGTGACCGGAGCGCCAGCTACCGCTACCCGCTGGCCCTCTTGGGCGGAAGTGACAGGCAAGCCCGCAACCATGCCGCCGTCGGCTCACACCCATCCTGCCTCGCAGGGAAACGCCGACATTGTCGCCAGTGGGTATCAACAGGTCGGTACATACGCGCTGTTAGGTCGATTCAACTCAGGTGGACAAATTTCACCAGGCCAAACCATCGCGGGTTCAAACCTCAGATTCAGTTCTGCAGAAGGTGTGTTAATCGGCGGTTCTCCCGCAGGGACATGGAAGGCGCTGGGATATGCCAAAGGTGACCGTGATTACGGCAGCTGGAATGTCACCCTATTCATTCGCATTGCGTGAGGTAAACGATGAATGTCAGTGTGTTATCCGTCAGAAATGTGACAGCACAGGTCGGCGTAGATGATGTGATCAATATGGAAGTGCTATTTAGCCATCTTCCTGATTTCGTCCCCTTTAGCGCCCGAAAAGACGATGCGGAAGAGCATGGTCGTGAGCTATACACCAGGGCGATGTTTGGTGAGTTCGGGACAATCACCGTCATACCCCAGCCCCTGCCGACAACGGCCGAGATGCAGGCCATTTTGGATACAAAATTACACCTCGCAGCCACAGCAATGGCGCCACTGGAAGATGCGGCACAACTGGGGATCATCAGCAATGCAGAGCGAGAGCGACTGACGGCTTGGCAACAATATCGGGTTGCCCTCTACCGGTTGCCGCAAAGCGAAGGGTGGCCCACCGATGTCACCTGGCCGGATGCCCCGCAATGAGCTGGACGCAAGGCACGCTGCGCTTGCCAGCCAGCACCGGGGCGATCCACTCCCGTGCCAGCGGGGTGCTTGGCCAACTGCCAGACAGCCAGGCTGGCGCCGTGGCTCACTTGCAGGCACTGGCCCCAAGGGCGCAATACCGCCCCACTCCCATCAGCCAAGCCGCTGCCGCGCTGGAAGGACTGCGGGCAGAGCTCGACCGGCTGCTGGTCACCGGTCGCTGCCTGACCGTAACCCCCTATCAGCATGGGGTGGGCCAACACCAGGGCAACCAGTACAGCCTCGCCGCCCCCAATGCGGTGGCCACCCTTGCCGCCAAGCTGCAGGACGGGGCAGATCCCCTTCTGCCGACTGGCCAGCTGCACTCCATCGCTTGGTTGGTCACTGGTAACAGCGAAACCGCGCTGGCCGATGCCTTGGCGCCGCTTTGCGCCATCCTGCCGCTGCCGGAGTGGTGCGCGGCCCTGCGCCGCCTATCGGCCAACAACGATGCCATGAGCAAGCCCACCGCCGCCAAGGTGCCACGCTGGAAAGCAGACGAGCCGCTGGTATGGAACCCGCTTCGCTCGGCTCGCTCACTGCTCGGGGCCGAGCTCGCCCAACTGGAGAGCCTGGCACTGGGAACTACTACCCCGATCGCCCAGCTGGCCGCCTTGGCACAACGTCGCGCGGCCAAACTGGCAGAGCTGGAGAAGGCACTGGGCCAGCTGGCTACCATCAGCGGCCAGCTGTGGTACTGGCAAGCGCAAGGTGATGCAGCAAGCCTGGCCGCCCAACTGGGCCAGAGCAGCCCGCCAGACCATAGCCACAGCATGACGGTCGGCGCCCTGCTGCTCTCCCCCTTCCCGCTCACCTTCTGGCAGGAGTTAACCTGATGAGCCAAACCGCCATGCTCACCCTGGACGGTGAGCCGATTGTGATGAAGTCGATGCGGATCACCGCATCGATGCAGTTTCAGGACAAGGACAGCAGCGGCCAAACCAGCTCGACCAGCAGTTCGGAGCAAGGAGCCAAAGCCAAGGAACTCGATATCTCGGGCATCGTCCCCTTCAAGGATGAGCAGACCCTGAGCCGCCTGTTTGAGCTGGCCGATGCCAAAGGAGATGGCGGCAAGCGCCACATCTACCGGGTCGGGTCGCTCTTAGCCAAATCAGTGAAGGTGCGTCAGGCCAAGTTTGCCGGGCGCATTACCGCCAGCGAGCAGGAGGGACTGCTGGCGTGGCAAGTGCAGTTCACCCTGCGCGAACACAACTCGGTACCCGAGAAGCGGGAACAGCGGATGCCAAAGGCACCGGCCACCGTGGGCCAGGGCAATGCCAACACCAAACCTGCCAAGCCAGCCGATGGCAATAACGGCAAGCCAGCAACAGAACAAGAGCAACTGAGCTCCTGGGAGCAGACCATCAAAGGGCTGGATAACAAACTGGGAGACCTGATGGCGTGAAACTCTCGACCAACCTCACCCTGGGCGGCCAACCGGCAAACCTCATCGACCACGATATCGTGCTGGATCTCTGCGCGGGCGGACGTGCCGCCCTCACCATCGAGGGGAACGCCTATAAGGGGCAAACCCTGACCGTGGATCTGGGCTATAACGGCGAGCTGCGCCGCTGGTTTACCGGATATGTGTATGACGTACAGCCCGCCAGCAATGGCGCCAGCAAGCTACTGTGCCGTGAACTGGCCGGGATACTGGGGAGTGCATTTCCGGTCAGCCTTCAACACGCTACCCTGCGCGGTCTGCTGGCCTGGTTGAGCGACCAGACAAAACTCACCTTTTTGCTGCCGGATGGGGCCGACTATACCGATCGGCCTATCCCAAATTTCACCAGCGCCGGCACCGGCTATCAGCTGCTCAACAACGCGGGTCGCGCCTTTGCGGTACCGGACTTCATCTGGCATCAGCAACCGGATGGCGCCATCTACGTGGGCAGTCATGCCCATAGCCGCTGGGCCGAGCGGGCGGTAAAGCTGGATCCGGCCTTCTCCAGCCGCCAGGCGGGCAACACCCTCACCACTGCGCCGATCCCGGCCATGCGCCCGGGCGCACTCATCAACGGCAAGCGGGTGGAACGGGTACGCCTCAAGGGTGATGAGATGACCCTCACCACGGCAACCCCCGGTAAACCGGTGAAGTCGCCGGAGCGGCGCAAGATGGAGGGCGAGTTCCCGGAGCTGGCCGACCAGATGCACCTGCCCAAGTTCGGGCGGGTCGAGGCCATCAGTGACAGCGCGGTCGCTGGCCAGCTCAATGATCCGTTTCGCCCGCGCTATGCGGTGGACGTGCAACTACTGGGGGAAGATGGCCAGCCGGACAAGGCTGCCCCACTCTATCGCGCCGTGCCGCTGCCGGTGATGTTCGGCGGGGCCGAGCAGGGACTACTGCAGTTCCCCATCGAGGGAACGATCGTCGAACTGGGGTTTGCCTTCGGCCGCGCTGACCGACCATTCATTCGCACTGTGCTGGGCTCGGGCTGGCCGCTGCCTGACATTGCCCCGGGCGAACAGCTCCAGCAGCAGCGGGCCGAGGTGTTCAGCCGCACCGATACTGTGGGCAACCAGCACCGCCACACTGACCGCACCCAGCATGACAAGGCACTATTGATGCATCGCGAGGCGGACGACTACCAGGGCGAGTTCGGCCAGCATCAGCTCACCACCCAACAGCACAGCGTGGAGCAGATCGGGGCAATGAAGCGCATCGAGGCACTCGGTGCCATCGAGCTGCTGGCCGGTGATGACTTGATGGCGGGGTGCCTGGGCAATATGACCCATACCACGGCCGGTGATCTGGTGGAGGTGATCGGGCAACTGCGGCGCAGTGTGGCTGGAGAGCTGCAGCACTTCGAGGCGCCCCGTTCGTGGATGGGCAGCGAGGGGGTGAACATCTTCGGTCTGCTACTGCAGCTCATGAACCTGGTGGAGCAGCTGGCCGCTACCACCGCGAGCCATACCCACGGCGGGCCAGCCCCCACCAATGCCGAGACATTCAACGGCCAGAGCAAGCAGGTTGGCCAGTTGGCTAATGCCCTATCACCTATGATCGAATAAAAATAAAGGGCCATTAAGGCCCTTTATTTTGCTCAAACATTTCACTATTTAGCTTATCTTTCAGCTCCTCAAAAGACAGTTTGTCCAGAGCCTGATCCAGCTTCATTAGGCCATGGGCCGCACAATTTTGAGAATAGAGTTCTTTTCCAAAACGCCAGCTAGTCTGTTTGACATAGCACTGCTCCCAGCCTAACCGCTCAATGCTCGACATACTGACTTTCTTTGTCAGATAGCCGGAAAAACCAGCGAGAACGACTAGCAACATGACAATCACCAGTCGCTGCTTGCCAGCTTTAGAGGATAGATTGGGCTCGGGGATATTCTTAGATAACATCAGCTTTCCCCCCGCATACAGCATGAAGGGAGCGGCAAGCAAGCCAATGAAGATTGCAAACCATCCTCGCCAATCATTCATTCTGAATGGGTCATCTGGTGTCTGTGCTAATAGCGCAGTGAATTCAGCGCCAAATACCATGGCCATCCAGAGACTCGCACACCCAAAGAGGAACACAACCAAACCACTGGCCCGCATTTGCCATGAAACCTTTACCGTCATTCGAACTTCGCCTTAATCGCTTGCAGTCTAAAAACACAGCCCTTTAACCAAGACTGAATCAAACCTATTACCTGTAGACTTATCAGCGACGATAGATGTCATATTCTGACAAAAATCAGACACATCGGTCTAGGGAGACATTTGCAGCCATGTTATGTTGAGTGGATTTTATTCGTGTCGATGAGGAATTCAGATGGCAAAAAGTGCTGCAAAAGTTGGGGATATTGGAACAGATCATGACGGCTTCCATCCAACAGCCATTACTGCTGGCTCTCCTGATGTATTCATAGATGGGATTCCCGCTGCACGTGTTGGTGATCCGCTGGCTCCTCATGACAAGCCAAATAACCCACCACATCCTCGGAAGATCGCATCAGGTTCTTCCACTGTTTTTATAAATGGAATGCCTGCCGCACTCACTGGCGGAGCCGTTGACTGTGGTGGAGTAATCATCGGCTCAGGCACCGTCGTCATCGGAGACCAAGCACCTGCAGCCCGTTCCGCGAGATCGGCCCCACCGGCACAACCGGTAGAGATCCCAGCACAGAATGCTTATTGGCCTCCATATGACTTCGCTCAAGGAAAACATCTGGAAGTCGTATATGTATCACCACCGAAAGACTTTGCTGTTTTAACTCTAGATGAAGCCAAAGAGTTATTGAAAAATCTCTACGATGAAACTGGCGGGAAAAATACAATCAGCGATGTCAACGCATATCATAGTTTATATGATGGGATTAAAACATCAGTTGAAACAGCAAGAGGACTCGGGGGATTAGGAGTAACGGCTTATACAAAAAATATAAAAGGCGTTGATTATGTCATCATTAAAGGCTATCGGCGCCACGCACAGACACTGATGAGAGGAAATAAATGGAAGGCAAGTAACCCTAAAGTGGTTCAAGCTGGAATTGGCATAAATGATGTAAAAGGTGCGGTTAGATACGCAAAAATTAATGTTGGCGTTGAGATTGTTTTTGCAACAGCTGTCAATGCTGTAGATTTTATCATGCATGACGATGCTACCTTGGCGGATTTTGTTGGCAATAGTGCAGGTGATATTACTAAAGGACTCATCAGTCTTGGTGTAGCGACACTTGCTGTTGTCATGGTTCCAGCAACTGCAGGAATTGTGGCTACTGGATTTGTGTTTGCTGCCTCTTCGTTCCTTAGTGGGCAAGCGCTAGATTATTTCGATAACCAATATGGATATTCAAAAGCACTAACAGGGAAAATCAAAGAGGTACTTGAGTGAATTATATTAGAATACTTTTCTTTGGTGCAATCGCAGCTGGGAGTACGTTCTTCGGTTGGGACATGCTACAGCAAGCTTTTGGTGAGCATCGGGAAATCTATGTGATAGCTGGAATACTAAATTACTGGGCCGTTTTTTCCTGTCTATCTTCCAGCCTAATAATAATTTTGTATTGCTCTGTTGAAATTACCACTGGTAAATCGCTAGCAGCATTTCTAAAAAAGGGAATATTAATAAGTTGTATGCTCATCTCCCCTGCAATTTCATTATCTTTGAAAGAGTTAACTATTAACAAAGTAAACAGTTATGTACTATGCAACGAACTGAGTAAGGTCACCTCTCGCTTCACAAGCAAAACGTACGCAATAAATAACAACATATGCACGACCCTAGAAAGTGAAAAGAAGTAATGCGTAGATAAAGGCATCGTAATGATTTATATCATAAGGGTTTTTATTGCGACTACACTTATCTGGTTCGGATATGAACAGATATCTGAGGATTTGTACGCAACGTTATCCAATGGTACGCAGTCATTCAGAGTTAGTGGCATTGCCAATATTTGGGCATCTTACTGTGCACCATTAATCGGCATTGTATTGTTTGTTCATGTGTTAATGTCATTAGCAAAAACTGGTAATCCAGATAAGATTTTTCAACGAGGAGCTGTGATTATCATCTTCGTCATTGCACCAATCTTAGCCTTTGGAACCAAGATTAAATTAAGTATCAAGTCTGAAATTTACGTGGAGTGTCAGGAGCTAAAACGGGTTTCACGTTGGAATTCTTACCAAGTTTATGCCATATCAGTTGATAAGTGCCAATTACTAAAAGATAGATAGAACGCAGAAGGCCCCACGATGTGGGGTCTCCTTCATTCTGCCTGACAGCACCAAAGCATGGCCAGGGAAAGGCGCCGCATGTATGAGCACCATATGGCAGGCGCACCTCATACGCGAGACTCATAGTCAAGCACAGCAGCCAGAGCGCAGCAGAGAAGCCCACGGCGGCGTCTGCGCCACGGAATCCGCGCTCATCCGCTCCCGCCTGCGGGCTTCACCAGGAAAATTTTTTGCAAAAGTGGATTACCGCAAAACCATATGCCCAGACCGCGCCAGATAAAGGATCCGCAGAGCGTTGAGGATCTGCAAAGAAGGATCTTTTTTGCAGGGTTTTACAGTTTGAAGGCGGGGTGAATAGCCCCAATGAAAGCCTAAGTCATTGAATAAATTAGGATGGCCGTATTTTTCGTGGGGATCGGACCTATAGGAAAGGATCCGGTTTGCTACAGGGAAACAGCGCGAAGGCTTTTTGTTTCAGTGGGTTAAGCACCAGAAGTGGTTCTTTGAAAACTGAAATTTTGAAGGTGCTCTATGCCATTGGTGAGCCGATTGCCATCCCCACGGAAAATAGGTTTTCTAACGACCGCAACCACTACACGGCAGGGTTATAGAGTCGGCCTAAATCGATCACCGAAATTTCTGTCGCCACTTTGTCGCCACTTTGGCACAAATAAAAAGGCCACTATTTCTAGTGGCCTTTCGTAACTCTTTGATTTCAATGGTGCCCGAGGCCGGAATCGAACCGGCACGACGCGAACGTCGAGGGATTTTAAATCCCTTGTGTCTACCGATTTCACCACTCGGGCACCGCAATCGGTATCAAGCTCGCGTGGCGGGCTTGTCAATATGGAGGCACGTTCCGGAGTCGAACCGGACTAAACGGATTTGCAATCCGCTGCATAACCGCTTTGCTAACGCGCCATGCAAAAGAGAATTGGCTCTCTATTGTCTGAATTTGGAGCGGGAAACGAGACTCGAACTCGCGACCCCGACCTTGGCAAGGTCGTGCTCTACCAACTGAGCTATTCCCGCATTGGTCTGGCTGACTGCCTGACTACGAGGACGCATTCTAGCGATGTTCCTCGCCCAGTCAACCAGAAATGTTTAATACCCTGATCGTTCGGGCATTTTTTGCCCTTTTTGAACAGTTTTAGCGCCTTTGGCCGTTTCCTGCCTCAAATCAGCGGAAACCTCACCTTGCAGCGCAAGTGACTCACAGGTTGGCGTGGTGGGTCAAATCGCCCCAAGCGGCCTTCATGTACTGGAACATCGACCAGAAGGTGAGCACGGTGGCAACATAGAGCAGCACGTAGGCGAGCCACACCATCCAGACGTTGTATTGCCAAATCAGACCGGTGAGCGACACCATCTGGATCATGGTCTTCCACTTGCCAATCCAGCTCACCGCCACCGAGGAGCGTTTGCCCAGTTCGGCCATCCACTCACGCAGGGCGGAGATGATTATCTCGCGGCCAATCATGGTCATGGCGGGGATGGTCACCCAGATGGTGTTGTAGTGTTCGACGATAACCACCAGTGCGGCGGCGACCATGATCTTGTCGGCAACCGGGTCAAGGAAGGCGCCAAAGGCGGTGGACTGATTGAGCTTGCGAGCCAGATAGCCATCAAACCAGTCGGTGGCAGCGGCCAGAATAAAGATGATGGCGGCAGCCAGATAGGACCATTGATAAGGCAGATAGAACAGGATGACGAAGACGGGAATGAGCAAAATCCGGAAAAACGTCAACAGGTTAGGTATATTTGTCATTATTTTCAGCCACTTCTTGTACGTCGCTACATAGTGCGCCAAAGCCGATTTGCGATGCAACCGCACTGGCGCCCGTCTTGGTCTTTTTAATCCATCAATCTTCTCAAAATCCGAGGGCCATTATGGCATTTACGGCCCCCTCGCGTCACGGCTCTTGTGCATCAAGGAGTTAGCGATTTTGCCATGCTGCTAACCCTGCTCAGGCGCTGTGCAAGCCATCGTGGATGGTCTGGGCCAGCTCCTGACTGATGCCGGGTACCTTGGCCAGTTCATCCACGCTCGCCTTTTTAACCTCCTGCAGGCCGCCCAGATATTTGAGCAGCGCCTGCCGCCGCTTTGGCCCCACCCCCGGAATATCCTCCAGCGTGCTGCTGGTGCGGGCCTTGGCCCGTCTGGCACGGTGGCCGGTAATGGCAAAACGGTGGGATTCATCGCGAATATGCTGAATAAGGTGCAAAGCGGGCATATCTGCCGGCAAATGCAGCTCTTCGTGGCTCTCCCCCATGATGAGAGTTTCCAACCCCGCCTTGCGGGTGACCCCCTTGGCAATCCCCACCAGCAGCGGATATTTACCGCCGAGAAACTCCAGCTGACGGGCCAGGATCTCTTCGGCGCGACGCAACTGACCGAGGCCACCGTCAATAAACAGCACATCAGGCACCTTGTCCGGCTCCTGCTGCTTGCCAAAGCGGCGCTCCAGCGCCTGCTCCATGGCCGCGTAGTCATCACCACCAGTGATACCGTCGATGTTGAAACGACGATATTCCGATGAGAGCGGCCCCTCCCGGTTGAACACCACGCAAGAGGCCACGGTGCGCTCCCCCATGGTGTGGGAGATATCGAAACACTCCATGCGGGCGATGGGACGCTCCAGCTCCAGCAGCTCTTCCAGCTGGTCGTAGCGGGCGGTGATGGTGCTCTTGTGAGCCAGCCGCGAGCGCAGCGCCGTCTCGGCGTTGATGGAGGCGAGCTTGATAAAGCGGGCCCGTTCGGCGCGGGTACGGCTCACCACCCGCACCTTGTAGCCTGCGGTCTGGCTCAGAGTCTCGGCGATGACGCTCTCGTCCTCAAGGGCCACATCGAGCAGCACCTCGCTCGGGATCTGCCGCCCCCCCTGCCCCGACAGATAGAACTGCAGCAGGAAGGATTGCACCACCTCATCGAGCTGGGTATCAGCAGGCACTTTCGGGAAGTAGCTGCGTGAGCCGAGCACCTTGCCCTGACGGATAAAGAGCACGTGGATGCAAGCAGCACCTTGCTGGAAGGCGACCCCCACCACATCCAGCTCGTCCAGTACGTTGCCGCTCACCGACTGCTGTTCGGTGACCCGGCGCAGCGCCAGGATCTGATCCCGGTAGCGGGCCGCCTCTTCAAAGCGCAGCTCGCCGCTGGCAGACTCCATCTTGCCCACCAGCTCGCCAATCACTTGCTGGTTCTTGCCCGCCAGAAACAGTTTGGCAAGCTCCACCTGCTGGGCATATTCGGCCTCGCTCACCAACCCGGGTACGCAAGGGCCAGCGCAACGCTTGAGCTGATAGAGCAGACAGGGACGGGTGCGGTTGGCATAGACCGCATCCTCGCACTGGCGCACCGGAAAAATCTTCTGCATCAGATGCAAACTCTCGCGCACCGCACCGCCAGAGGGGTATGGGCCGAAGTACTCCCCCTTCACCTTGCGGGCGCCGCGATGGACGCCGATGCGCGGATGCTGGTGCGCGGTGATGATGATCCAGGGGTAGGATTTGTCGTCCCTCAGCAGCACGTTGTAACGGGGCTGGTACTGCTTGATGAGATTGTGCTCGAGGATCAGCGCCTCGGTCTCGGTGTGGGTGACGGTGACCTGAATATCGGCGATCTGGCGCACCAGGGTGCGGGTCTTGATGCTGTCGACGTTGGTGCGAAAGTAGGAGGCGAGCCGCTTTTTCAGATCCTTGGCCTTGCCCACATAGATCACGGTGCCACCGCTGTCATACATGCGGTAGACGCCACTCTGATGGGTGACGGCGCTCAGAAACGCCTTGCTGTCGAAGAGAGGTTCGGGAGAGAAGGTCATCAGCTACTCGGCTCACACAAAGGCAAAAATTGACGGGCAGAGCATACTGCCCTCGCCGCCCGAAAAGCAAAGGGGCAGAAAAGCAAAAAGGCGGCACGCGCCGCCTTTGTGACCACACGCCAGCCGATTAGAGGGTATCGGCATCCAGCATGCCATAGCGAATGGCCAGATGGGTCAGTTCCACGTCACCGTTGATCCCCAGCTTGCTGAACAGACGATAGCGGTAGCTGTTGACCGTCTTCGGGCTCAGGTTGAGCTGCTCGGAGATATCGGTCACCTTCTGCCCCTTGGTGATCATCATCATGATCTGCAGCTCGCGCTCGGAGAGGGACTTGAAGGGATTCTCGTCAGCGGAGGCAAATTGGCTGAGGGCCATCTGCTGGGCAATCTCCGGGGAGATGTAGCGCTGACCGGAGTGCACCAACCGGATCGCCTGGATCATCTCGTCGGGAGCAGCCCCCTTGGTCAGGTAACCGGCGGCGCCTGCCTGCATCACCTTGGTGGGGAACGGATTTTCTGAATGAATGGTCAGCACTATGATGCGCACATCGGGGCGGATCCGCAGAATTTTGCGGGTCGCTTCCAGACCACCAATACCCGGCATGTTCATGTCCATCAGGATCACGTCCGGATGGTGTTGGCGACAGAACGTAACTGCGGTCTCGCCGCTCTGTGCCTCACCCACCACCTTGATCCCGCGCACATCTTCAAGAATGCGTCTTATCCCTGTACGCACCAGCTCATGATCATCGACCAGGAATACATTTATCACCCAAACACCCCGTTTTATCTCGTTTTAGCCGCCCGGTTAGGGTTAACAGGGCGTCTTGCATCATAACCAAACTCGTCGCTTTGGCAAACCATGCACGCCAAAAGTTTGAGAAAACCCATGTTTAGCGTTTAAAATCAAATAATTATATAAATTTTCAAAACAAAAAACGGTGCCTTGCGACACCGTTTTTCATGACGTTAGTGCTGTGGCCATCACTTGGCCAAAAAGGCCCGCACCTTCTCCAGATCGGCCTGGGTATCCACCCCGACCGGCGGCGCTTCAAGGGCCTGGGCGACGTGGATCTTCTCCCCGTACCAGAGCACCCGCAGTTGCTCCAGTGCCTCGACCTGCTCCAGCACGCTCGGTGCCCAGTCTACGTAACGCTGGATAAAGCCGGCGCGATAGGCATAGATACCGATATGACGCTGGTAGTGGTCACCAATCTGCTCATGGCTCTTGGCAAAGCGATCCCGATCCCACGGGATGCTGGCGCGACTGAAGTAGAGGGCATAGCCATCCTTGTCAGTCACCACCTTGACCGCATTGGGATTGAACGCCTCTTCAGCATCCTTGATCGGCACCGACAAGGTCGCCATCGGCGCCGTGGCGGCGGCCAGATTGTCCGCCACCTGACGAATGATGGCGGGCGGAATAAGCGGCTCATCCCCCTGCACATTGACGATGATGGTATCGGCGGCGAAGCCGTAGTGACGGCACACCTCTGCCAGACGCTCGGTGCCGGACTGGTGATCCGGTGAGGTCATGCACACCTCGACGCCGGTGCTCAGCAGTGCCTGCTGCACCCGCTCGTCATCGGTGGCAACGATCACCCGATCGGCACCTGATTGCAGAGCTTTCTCCACCACATGCTGCACCATGGGCTTGCCATGGATATCCGCCAGCGGCTTGCCCGGCAGACGAGTTGACGCATAGCGGGCAGGAATGACGACGACGAAACTCATGACGGCAGCTCATCGCTGTTGAGAGGACGGGCACGGTTCTCCAGTAGTACCGGGATCCCCTCTTCCAGCGGATAGGCCAGCTTGTCGAAGCGGCAGACCAACTCATGAACTGCTTTGTTGTAATGCAGCTTACCCTTGCAGACCGGGCAGGCGATGATGTCGAGCAACTTGATGTCCAAAGCCAAAACGATACTCCTTCAACGATGTCGCGCTGGCGGCTTCATCACGCCAGCGATGGATGTCGAGCAACCAGCTATTCCATACGGGGCATATCAACCCCCAGCTCCCCCGCCGAGGCGAGAGAGATTAATCTTGCGCCCTGGCCGCGCCCTTTGCCTTCGCCCCCAGCTTGTGCAGCAGGGTGTCGAGCAGGGAGGCGGGCAACTCGGCGCTGACCGGTAGATACCACCAGTTATCGAGGGCAAACGGGCGGCACTTGACCGCATCCTTCTCGGTCATCAGCAGCGGCTTGCTGGCAAAGCGCCCAACCAACTCATCCCGATCGAAGGGGTGATGATCGCCGTAGGCGGCCTGCTGCTCCAGCTGGTAGCCGAGCCCTTCCAGGGTGGCAAAGAAGCGGGGCGGATGACCGATCCCCGCCAACGCATCGACCGGCCCCGACAAGGGGGCGGCAAGCGGTGCATCGTCGCGCACCCGGCGCGGGGTGTCGGCGATCAGTTGCATGGGGTACTCCCCCTTGCCCGGTTCACCGCCGTTGCAGATGATGGCGTCCACCCGTTTGAGACGAGTGACCGGCTCGCGCAGCGGCCCCATCGGCAGCAGGCAGGCGTTGCCAAAACGGCGAGCGCCATCCACCACCACCAGCTCGATGTCGCGGGCCAGCGCATAGTGCTGCAGACCGTCGTCGGTGATGATGATATCCACCTCACCGCTCTGCTCCAGCAGTCGTACCGCGTCGGCCCGTTTCGGGGCAACCACCACGGGGCAGCGGCAGCGCCGGGCAATCAGCACCGGCTCATCACCTGCTTGCGCCGTGGTGCTGGTCTTATCCAGCCGATAGGGGTAATGGGGCGCCTTGCCACCATAACCACGGCTCACCACCCCGGGGCGATAGCCGCGGGCTTGCAACTGCTCCACCAGCCAGACCACCACCGGCGTCTTGCCGTTGCCCCCCACCGAAATATTGCCCACCACAATGACCGGCAAGGAGGAGCGATACCCCTTGCACCAGCCGTGACGATAGGCGTAGCGGCGGGTGCCGCTGATGATGGCAAACAGCAAGGCAAAGGGGGCCAGCAACCAGCGCCAGCCACTTTTGCGATACCAGAGCCGTTCCAGCATCAGGCCTTGCTTCCCGCGTTGCCAAACTGAATAGCGCGCAGCTGGGCATAGGTGCCGCGCTGCTCCATCAATGCTTCGTGGTTCCCGCGCTCGACGATATGACCTTCGTCGATCACCAGGATCTCATCCGCCTTCTCGATGGTGGAGAGACGGTGGGCGATCACCAGCGAGGTACGGGCCTTGCAAAGCTCGTCAATGGCCGCCTGAATGTGGCGCTCGGACTCGGTATCGAGAGCTGAGGTGGCTTCATCCAGCAGCAGAACCGGCGCATCGCGCAGCAGGGCGCGGGCGATGGCAACACGCTGGCGCTGACCACCGGAGAGGGATGCACCGTTCTCGCCAACCACAGTGTCATACCCGTTGCTCATCTTGCTGACGAACTCGTCGGCGTGAGCGATACGGGCGGCCTGCACGATCTGGTCGCGGCTGTATTTGTCTTCTGCGGCGTAGGCGATGTTGTTGGCCACCGAGTCATTGAACAGGTGGACATGCTGGGAGACCAGCGCGTACTGCTTGCGCAGCTCGCTCAACTTGTATTCGCGGATGTTGATGCCGTCCAGCAGGATCTCGCCCTGATCGATGTCGTAGAAGCGGGTCAACAGGCTGGCAATGGTACTCTTGCCAGAGCCGGAACGGCCCACCAGCGCCACCGATTTACCCGCCTCCACCTTGAAGCTGACGTTGTGCAGCGCCGGGGTATCCTTGGTCGGGTAGGTGAAGGTGACGTTGCGAAACTCGATCTCGCCGCGAGCACGCTCCAGAGTGCGGGTGCCGGTATCCTGCTCCGGCTCGGTGTCGAGCAGGCCAAACAGGCTGTGGCAGGCAGTGATGGCCCGCTGGAACTGGTTATTGACGTCGGTCAGGCTTTTCAGCGGCTTGAGCAGCATCATCATGGAGGTGATCATGACGGTAAACGTACCGGCAGTCAGCTCGCTGCGCACACTGTCGATGGTAGCTACATAGAGGAAGGCAGCCAGCGCGATGGAGGCAACCATCTGCACCACCGGGCTGCCGATGGCATCGGCAGCGACCATCTTCATGGTCTGCTGGCGCATGTTGTTGCTGACCTGGAAGAAGCGTTTCTCTTCAACCTTCTGGCCACCAAACATCAGCACCTCTTTGTGCCCTTTGAGCATCTGCTCGGTGGAGGTGGTGATATCCCCCACCGCCTGCTGAATGTGACGGCTGATCTGGCGGAAACGACGGCTGATAAGGCCGATGATGACCCCCACCAGCGGGCCAACCACCAGGAAAATCACTGACAGCTGCCAGGAGTGCCAGAACATCAGGCCGAGCAGCCCGACCACGGTCGCCCCTTCCCGCACTAGGGTCACCAGCGTGGTGCTCGCCGCCGAGGAGACCTGACTGGCGTCATAGGTCACTTTGGAGAGCAGATGACCGGTGTTCTGACGGTCGAAGAAGCTCATCGGCATTGCCACCATGTGATTGAACACCTGCTGTTGCAGACGCATCACCACGTGGTTGCCGACCCAGGCCATGCAGTAGTTGGAGAGAAAGTTGGCGACACCGCGCAGGGCCACGATGCCGAGGACGAAGAAGGGCATCCATTTCAGAACGGTGCTGTCGTTGCCATTGATGCCCTGATCGATCAGCGGCTTGATGGAGTAGACAAAGGTGGTATCCACGGCGGCGTAGCCCAGCATCCCTATGATGCCACCGACCAGGCCCAGCTTGCGATCACGGACATAACCGAGCAGGCGTTTGAATACTGGCCAGCTCTCTTGTGAGGTTTCTTGTTGCATGAATAGCCGTTAGTAATGGAAATGACGGGCTATTCTAGCCAAAGCGCAGGCTTACACCAAGCGCCGCCACCTATATCGCATTCCTCCACGGCAGAAATGGCCGATTATTGCTCAAACCACACTCGCGGTCGCCACCACTCGCCACTGCGTCGGTACCAAGGGCCTGAATCTCGCTCGGCAGTGACGCTCAAGCCCGCTGCAGTGGGTTCGACCAGCATCGCCCCTTGCTGACCGGTGATCCACTGGCGGGCATCCCGATAGCGGGCCACCACATCGGGACGGGGAAAGCCCCACTGATTCATAAAGCCGGCGCTGTGGATCACATCCTTTGCCGCCACCGCCGTGACAAACGGGGGCGTGGAGGAGGTGCGACTGCCATGATGGGGGCTCACCAGCAAGGTGCTGGCCAACCCCTCTCCCTCCAGCGCCACCAGCCGCTGCTCGGCTTGCCGCTCGATATCTGCGCTCAGCAGCACGCTGCGCTGCCCATCGCTGATACGCACCACGCAGCCATCGTTATTGCGCCCGCCTCCGGGGCGCTCGGGCCAGAGCACTGCAAACGAGAGCCCCTGCCAGCGCCACTGTTGCCCACGCTGGCAGAGCGTCGTTCCCTCACTGAAGGGATAAGAGGAGAGCTCGTGACGCACCGGCATGGCGCTGAGCAGTCGCTTGCGATTGCCAGCATGGTCCCGATCCTTGTGGCTGATGATGAGGCGATCGATGACCCGGATCCCCAGATGGCTCAGCTGGGGTAGGATCACCGCATCCGCCATGTTGTAGCCTCCGGGATAACGATCGCCGGTGTCATAGAGGATGGCACGCTCCCCCTTGCTGATCAGCACCGCCAGCCCCTGCCCCACATCCAGCACCCGCAGTTGCCAGCGGGCAGGTGTTGGCCAGAGCGTGAGCAACAGCGCACACAGACCCGGTAGCAACAGCCAGCGTGCCGGGCGCCACTGTGCGGCGAACCAGAGCAGCAACAGCAGGGTGCAAAGCGGCAGCCACCAGCCGGGCAGTGGCCACCACAGTTGCAGTTGATCGGCTAGCCAGTTCAGGATCGTCAGCACCCACCCGAGCCCCAGATCCGCCAGCCAGAACAGGACATAGGCAAGCGAGGTGGAAAGCGGCGCAAGCAGCACACCGATCAGGACCAGCGGAATGATAGCGATACAAAAGAGCGGCACCGCCAACAGGTTGATCACCATGGCAAGGGGCGCTATCCCCTCGAACAACGCCAGTTGCAACGGCAGCAGACCGAGCAGCAGCCAGAGCTGGATCTGCCAGAGCCCCGGCTTGTCGTGGACATATCCCACCAGCAGCAAGATGGCCACCGCCAGAAACGAGAGCCAGAAGCCGGCCGAATAGAGGGCGAAGGGATCCCAGAGGGTCAATACCACAAAGGCCCACAGCCAGATGCGCCAGGCCGGCCACTCCCGCCGGCTCCAGCGCAGCACACTCCACACCAGCACCATGATCAGGGCCCGCTCGGTCGCCACCGCAAACCCGGCCAACGCGCTGTAGACGGCGGCAAACAACAGGGAGGTGATGATGGCGCCGCGCAGACCAAACAGCCTGCCCAGCCACCACCCGAGCACTGCCACCAGCGCGATGTGTTGCCCTGAAATGGCGATGATATGGGTCAAACCACTGCCACGAAACAGCTCCCACTGGGCATCCGTGATGCCGCTCTGCTCGCCAAAAGTGAGCGCAGCCAGCAAGGGAGCATGGTCAAGCGGACGCCAACTCTCGGTCGCCGCGCCCAACCAGCGTTCGCGCCACCCCACAGGTGCTTGTTGAATGTCGATCACCCGGCGCAAATTGCCGGTGGCGGTGATCCCTTTGCCCAGCAGCAGACGCCGCCCATCCAGCCCCGCCTCGTTGGCCAGACCGTGAGCCGGTTTCAACGAGGTCACCAGGGTGATCCGGCTGCCCACTGTCATGGTGGGTAATGCCTTGTAGGCATTGACCCGGATCAGGGGCTCAGGTGTCACCGGTTGCTCGTCGAGGGTGCTCACCCGCAGCAACAGCCGGACAAATTTATCCCCCTCGGGCTCTGCACTTTGCAGCTGTGCGGTTATCATGTGGCTCGTCTGATCGCCCAACCGCTCCAGCCAGGCCAGCCGATAGGCAAGATTGGCCTGCATCCAGAGGATGCCGAGCAGGAGAAACAGCCACCGCCAGGCACGACAATATGCAAGGGGGATCAGCAGGGACAGCAACAGGCCCCCCCATGCGAGTGAAGGTAACCATGGCCAGAACAGTGAGGAGCTTGCCCCCAGGGCAAACGACAACAGACGCAGATCCATGGAGCAAGTATTTAGCAAGGTTTCAATATGCCCAAACGACTCATTAAACGCTGGATGCCCGATCAGCAAACCCTGAAAGAACACAAGCACCTGCGGCTGTTCGGCAAACTGCTGCTCGATGCCAACCTCTGGCACCTCAACCGCCGCTCGGCCGCCGGGGCCTTTGCGGTGGGCCTCTTCATGGCCTGGGTGCCGCTCCCCTGCCAGATGCTGCTGGCCGCCGGAGGCGCCATCCTGTGCCGGGTCAATCTGCCGCTCTCGGTGGCGCTGGTCTGGCTCTCCAACCCCTTTACCATGCCGCCCCTGCTCTATGGCGCCTATCTGGTGGGTTGCCAGCTGCTGGGACATTCAGCGCAGCAGATAGAGATTGAATTCACCTGGGAGTGGCTGGTCTCGGTACTGGGCACAGTGGCACCGCCGCTGTTGCTGGGCTCGCTGATCCTGGCCCTGCTCAGTTCTCTTATCGGTTACACCCTGATCCGCACCTTCTGGCGGATCAGCACGGTGCGCCAGTGGCAAAAACGCAAGATGGCCCGCCCATGCTGAGTCGCTGGTTTGCCCGCTTCAAGCTCGATCCCGATACCCTGCGCCAGCAGAAGTGGTTTGCCCTGTTTGGTGAACGACTGCTTGCCCCAGCACTCTGGCAAGGGGGAACCCGCGCCCTGAGCGGCGCGGTAGCAGCCGGGATCTTCGCCTGCTGGTTCCCCATCCCGATGCACTCGCTTATCGCAGTCGGTCTGGCGCTGGCATTCAGCCTCAACCTGCCGCTGGCGCTGCTGGCAGTCTGGTTCAACAATCCGCTGACCCTGCCATTCATGTATCTCTACGCCTATCGCACCGGCTGTCTGGTGCTGCACCAGACGCCGGAGCCCTTCCACCTTACCTGGACCCTCCATTGGCTGGAGCAGGAAGCGGCGACCCTGGTGCCCCCGTTCCTGCTCGGCAGCCTGCTGCTGGCGGTGCTCACCGCCCTGAGCGGCGGCGCCCTGACCGCGCTGCTGCTGCAACTGCGCAAACTGTGGCAAGGTGCCCGCCACCACTGAGCCGCCCTTAGCCTTGTTTGGCGATCAGCCGTTGACGATCAAAAAAGCCCGTCACCAAGGTGACGGGCTTTTTTATGGCATAGTGCTGCATAGTGCTGCATAGTGCCAGAGCATCAGGCGATGCGATTACAGCACCTTGGCGATCGCCTCGCACAGGGGATCGATATTGGCGCGGGTAATACCGGCTACGCTGATCCGGCCGGAGCCGACGATATAGATGGCAAATTCGCTCTTGAGGCGTTCAACCTGATCCTTGGA
The DNA here is from genome assembly GCF_049175075.1 of Aeromonas sp. 600774. Taxonomy (NCBI): domain Bacteria; kingdom Pseudomonadati; phylum Pseudomonadota; class Gammaproteobacteria; order Aeromonadales; family Aeromonadaceae; genus Aeromonas; species Aeromonas sp. 600774. The sequence continues at coordinate 100,470 of NZ_JAAKUJ010000010.1, read as the reverse complement.
GAGACCGGAGAAGGAGAACATGCCGTTCTGCTCGCGGATAAAGCTGAAATCCTGGCTCACGCCGAGGGCAGCCAGCTTCTCTACCAGCAGCTCGCGCATCTCGCGAATACGCACCCGCATGGCGGCCACTTCTTCGACCCACTCGGCATAGAGAGCCGGATCGCTCACCACGGCTGTGACCACAGCGGCGCCGTGTGACGGCGGGTTGGAGTAGTTGGCACGGATCACGGTCTTGACCTGAGTGAAGGCCACATCGGCGATCTCTTTGGTTGCGCTGACCAGCGTGAAGGCACCGACCCGCTCGTTGTAGAGGCCGAAGTTCTTGGAGAAAGAGCTCGCCACCAGCAGCTCGTCATGGCATTCGGCGAAGATACGCAGGCCTTCGGCATCCTCTTCGATACCACGGGCAAAACCCTGATAGGCGAAGTCAAACAGCGGCAACCAGCCGGCGGCAGCACTTTGTTTGGCCAGCGCGCGCCACTGTTCTGCAGTGGGATCGATACCGGTCGGGTTGTGGCAGCAACCGTGCAGCAGCACCAGCTCACCCGGCTGCACTTCGGCCAGCGAAGCCTGCATGGCGGCAAAGTCGAGCCCCTTGGTGGCGGCGTCGTAGTACTTGTACCACTTGACGGTCAGGCCCGCGGCCTGGAATACGCTGACGTGGTTGGCCCAAGTGGGATCGGAGATCCAGATGGTCTTGGCCAGACCATTGCGCACCACAAATTCGGCCGCGATACGCAGGGCACCGGTACCGCCCGGCGCTTGGGCGGTCTTGGCACGACCGCTGGCAACCAGCGCAGAATGCTGCCCGAACAGCAGTTGCTGCACGATACGGCCATATTCGATATTGCCTTCAATACCGAGGTAGTTCTTGGTCTTCTCGTCGGTCAGCAGCTTCTGCTCGGCTTTCTTGACGCAGTGAAGAATGGGGGTGGCACCGGACTCGTCCTTGTAGATCCCTACGCCCAGATTGATCTTGTGGCTGCGAGAGTCAGCACGGAAGGCTTCGGTCAGGCCCAGGATCGGATCCGCTGGGGCGGCAACAACCTTTTCAAACATGGTATTCCCTGTATTCCGTTGAGTTCGTTGGGTGGCAAAGCGGCTTGATAAACAAAAGCGCTCATCTGGCGAGCGCTTCGTCAACTCTTTATATCACCGCGTTCAATGGGGGAAAACCGCTTTTTGGCTCGCTTTCGGGCCAATTTCAACCAACGGCATGCCACGCTGGTGCCAGCGCGCACACCTCGGCCGACAAGCCACCATTGGACTCAACCAAACCGCTACAAACTGCTAACAATGACTTGGGAATCCGGCTCGGCTCCCAGTGCCGAGCCTCAGTCAAAGGCTGGGCATATGCGCTGAGGATGGGGGCCAGATCACGAGGCAGCCACCAGCTGGCCGGACGACCCAAGCGCTGGGCCAGCGCCTGCAACCGATCCACCCCGGCAGGGTCGAGGGCGGTGAGATGACTCCACAGCACATTGGGGGGCAAGGCGGCCACCACCTGCTGCAAGGCAAGAGGAGCCGATGGGGGGGCCCACACCAGCAAGGTGCCGGGTTCAAGAGGCAGCTCGGCAAAGGCGCCGACGCTGTCTGTGGTGATCACCCGCTCGATACTCCCCTCCCCCCACAGGATCTTGCCAAGACCCGCCAGGGTGCGCTCGGGTAGGGCCACCTCCCCCAGCGCCTGCAACCAGGGGGATACGTCGATCAGGGTGCCGCCGCTGAAAAAGAGGCTGAACGGCTGGGCTGCGCGCAAGCGCAACAGCTGATCGGCACAGAGCCGGATCCCCTTGTCCTCGAAATCGATCTGCTCGTTGGGGGTGAAGTTCACCTCGCTCTTGCGATAGAGCGCCGCCAGCACCCGCTCGTTGACCTGCTCCCCCAATTGCCAGCCCTGAGCATGTAACCACTCCTCGGGCTCGGGGGGGGCGGTGGCGATCTCGGCCAGCATCAGCTCGCGGGTGAGATAGCGCCGTCCGGCCGGGGTGAGCTCATAGCTGTGGCTGCCATGGGCGAGCAGCAGCTGGTTATCCTTGAGCAGGCCTACCAGTGGTTGCCACTGGCGGCCACGGATCACCACAGGTGAGTGACTCAGCAACTGCTGCGCCAGCGCCCGCCATTCGGGGTGACTAAAGTCGATCAATTACAATCCATCCCTGTCAGTGCTCAATCGGATAAACAGCCTGAAAAGGTACCGTTACAGGCCGATGACGCCAAGCCTCCCGCGCCAATTACGTGACCTCGCTCCCTGCAATTTTCCCCAAACAGAAGAGCCCACCGTGGGGTGGGCTCTTTCTTGGATAACACTCGACGGTTATTCGACGTTGAGGCGCAGTTCGGCGTCGTGCCAACCCAGTGGCAGGGTCAGAAGCTGATCGATCAGCTCCCGGCGATCGGATTTCTCCAGATAGGCGAGATAGAGCGGACGGCTCAGCGGCTGCCCCCCCTCCACCAGATGGAGCGTGCCCTTCTCGAGGAAGGGGCTGACCATCCGCCGTGGCAGGTAGGCAGCGCCACCGTTGGCCAGCACAAACTGCAACGCCATGCTGGCGGAGCTGGAGTGCAGCACCGGGGTCTTTTGCAGGCTCTGCAAGCGGCTGGGTTGCGGCTCGAAGCTGGTGCCCCAGTCGAGGTGGATGTGCGGCATCTGCATCAGGTTGTCGGCATTGGCGGCCGGATCCCGGCTCACCAGCTCGAACACCAGCTCACCGATGGGATGCAGGGCAATCTCGTCGATCTTGGTGGGCTCGGAGAGCAGGGCCAGATCGAGGGAGCGCTCCAGCAACTGGCGGCATAGGTGCTCGCGGGAGGCTGTTTCCAGCCGTACCGCCAAACCGGGCGCCAGCGCATAGATGTGGTTGAGCCAGTCGTTGAAATCGAGCTCCCAAAACACCGCGGGCGCGCCGATGGCCAACTGCTGGCTGAATCCAGGTGAGAGCGCCACATCCTGCTTGGCACGGCCAAGGGTGTGCAAGATGGCGTCTGCGTAGGGCAGCAGACGCTCACCGGAGGCGGTCAGGCGGATGTTGTTGCGATGACGGGCAAACAGACTGACACCCAGTTGCTGCTCTAGCTGGCGGATCCGGAAACTCACCGCCGACTGGGTCAGGTAGAGATTTTCAGCAGCCCGGCCAAAATGCCGGGTCTTGCTCACCTCGATAAAGGTCCGAAGCAGCTCGGTATCCATTAATCGATGGACTCGTCACTGCCACCGCCGCTGCCACCACCGACATCAAAGCTGCCGCCACCGCTGCTCTCTTCGCTGGCGCCGCCCACGACAGTGCAGAGGCGATGAACGCGCTTGGGACCGATCACCTTGAGGTATTTGAACCACACCTTGGCATGGGGGTTGGCACCGGCTTCGCCGGATTTGACCTGCTCGACGAAGGCTGACTCGACATCATCACGGGGTGCAAGGTTGCCCTGGTAGAGTGCCAGCATGGCGGTACCATACTTTTCCAGACTGTCCGCTTCGGCCACAGTGAATTCGCCACTGCGACGCAGGCCACGGGGAAAATGTTTGAAGTCGTTGAAACGCTTGTCTGATTCGAAGCTCATAGTGCTCTTTTTTCTGGTTAGTTTGACCTTTGCGGGCAAGTATCATCAGGCCATCGCCGAGTGCAAAATCAATTTTCTCACTATGTTAATAAATATCTTTTATCGAAGTCACTTTGCCCCATAGCTGACGCCGATTTTGTGGCATAACACACAAAAAACGTTGATAAATAATAAACTTATGTAAACGTGCAGCCAATTTGCACGTCACTTTCTGGACTGTGCAGGCAAAAATAAAGCGCCATACGGCGCTTTATTTATCACATCAGGTGAACCAGCTGAACCTTTGGTTCAAACATGCTTACTCAATCATGGCCGGTTGGGCCAGGTTGTCGGCACGCCACAGACGGTAGCGCACTTCATACTCCTGCGGCACGTAGATCACGAACGGCAGTTTTGAGTTGTAGTTCACAAAGAAGCCCTGACCGTAGATCTGGACGAAGGTCTCTTTCTGCTGGTTATCCGGGCACATCATCAGGGTGCTGATGGGGTCGGAGACCTTGCCCAGTTTCAGGTAGTTGTAGCCCCAGCCTTTGACGCTGTGCTGTTCCAGGTTGCCAGCAAAACGCGGTACGTTGCAATCAACCATCATCTTTTTGCCGACCTGCAGCTCGACCATCATGTCGGCTTCTTTCTCGACTTCAGGCAGGCGGATCACCACACGTTCCTGATTCACGTCAGCGGCTGGGAACATGCTGATATCAAATTTTTTCGGCTCGGCGGCGAAGGCATGGCCACCCAGCAACAAGGCGCCCAGCAGGCTAAAACGCAATACGGTTTTCATCTGTACCTCATGGGGTTGGTTCAACGCCGCTAGACTAACCGCTCTGCCGATTTCATGCCAGCGATCTGCTACGTAAAAACTGCGTAAAATGATGCAGATCCGGCACACCATGACGTGATCTGGCTATTTTCTGACAGGGCGCACACTCCCGTTGCGGGAACCTGAAACAAAAAGCGAGGCCAATTGGCCTCGCTTTGCATTCAAATGGCGCCAGAGTGCTATTTGGCCGCCTCTTGATGGGCCTTGATGACGGCCACCGCCTTGTCGGGGAAGTCACTGAACACCCCGTCCACATCGGCCTGATAGAGGAAGATGTTAAGGAGATCGGTGAAGTCCTTGGCATAGGCCGGGATCTGCCCCTCATCCTGACGGAAGGTATAGGGGTGAACTTTCAGGCCCGCAGCGTGGGCTTCTTTTACCATGCCGGTGAAGACCGGTTTGCCCAAAGTGCCCGGTTCGGTGACGATCATCGGCTTCCACGGGCCAATCCCTTCGGCATAGCTGGCGATGGTTTTCATCGCCCCCGGCTTGAACATCCAGTCATAGTTGTAGGGGGTCGCCTTGCCCTTGGCATCGTAAACCATGGTCTCGTTCCAGTCGGTCTCGGCCATCAGCTGCACCAGTTTCAGATCCATACCCATGGCGGGCATCAGTTCGCTGTTGATGCGCTTGAGTTCATCGGCATCGAAGCACTGCAGATAGACCTTGTCGTCCTTCCCGGTGTAGCCGTACTCCTTGAGCACCTTCAGCACTGCTTTGGAGATATCCTTGCCTTCGTGACGGAACAGCCAGGGCGCTTTGATCTCCGGATAGATCCCGATGTTCTTGCCGGTGCTCTTGTTGAGCCCCTGGATCATCTCGATCTCCTCCTGGAAGGTGTGGATCTTGAAGTCTGACTTCCAGAGCGGGAAGCGGGCCGGATAGACCGGCACCTGCTTGCCATCCACCAGCTGGAATGGCTCGGTCATACGCAGGGAACGCACCTCATCCAGGGTGAAATCCACTACATAGTAACGACCGTCCGGACGGGCACGACCAGGGAAGCGCGCTGCCACATCGGTGATGCCATCGAGGAAGTGATCGTGCATCACCACCAGCTGGTCATCCTTGGTCATCACCAGATCCTGCTCCAGATAGTCGGCCCCCATGCCATAGGCCAGCGCCTTGGACTCTAAAGTATGCTCGGGCAGGTAGCCGGAAGCGCCACGGTGGGCGATCACCACCTTGCCTTCATCGGCAGCCAACACGGGTAATGAGAGGGATGCCCCAAGGCTCAAGGCGATGAGGGAAACGGCGAGTTTTTTCATATGTGATGCTCTTTATTATTGTGTAGGTAATTGTTCTATCAGAGGTTTGTTGCATATTTACGGTGAAAAGCGGTGGGCAGCAGCGTACTGCCCACCGTCACACATCAGCTCGCCTTGCGCAGAGCCTGATGGTATTGGTCGAGCCAGATCTGCAGCATCTGCTGCTCTGAGTCGTTCAGGCGCAGCCCCAGCTTGCTGCGGCGCCAGAGGATATCATCCAGTGAACAGGCCCACTCCCGCTCGATGAGATAGCGCACTTCCGACTCGTAGAGACCGCCACCGAAGTGAATGCCGCGATCCTCTTTCAGCCAGAGACGGGCATGGGCGCCATAGGCCTCGGCAATGCGCAGGGCGCTGCGATCATCGAGCCAGTCAAACTCCAGCGCAAAGGCGCGGGCCAGCTCGCGAACCGAGCAGTCAAACTCGCCACCCGGCAGACGGCTGGTCGCCGTCCAGTCATCCCCCATCTGGCTGAACCAGGGCTTGAGCTTGTTGCAGGCAGCCTGCGCCAGCTTGCGATAGGTGGTGAGCTTGCCGCCAAATACCGAGAGCAGCGGCGCACCATCCGATTCGCCAGAGAGCTCGAGAGTGTAGTCGCGGGTCACCGCCTGCGGCGAGTCTGACTCGTCGTCACAGAGCGGACGCACCCCGGCGTAAGTCCAGATCACATCTTGCGGCGCAATTTGGCGAGTGAAGTGGGCGTTGACCACCTTGCACAGGTAATTGATCTCGGCATCGCTGATCTTCGCTTCCCGCGGGCTGCCGTGATGTTCCACATCCGTGGTGCCGATGAGGGAGTAGTCCTGCTGATACGGGATGACGAAGACGATACGGTTGTCTTCGTTTTGCAGAATATAGGCCTCTTCGCGCTCATGGATGCGCGGCACTATCATGTGGCTGCCTTTAATAAGGCGAATGCCGCGGGGGGATTTCTCGTGCAGGCTCTCGTCATAGAAGGTCTTGACCCAGGGGCCCGCCGCATTGACCAGACCACGGCAGGTGACGGTGAACTGCTCGCCCCCTTCCCGCTCCAGAGTGAGCGTCCAGTGTTTGGAACCGCGCACCGCCTTGATGCAACGGGTGCGGGTCTGCACGTCGGCCCCCTTGTCACGGGCCATCATGGCGTTGAGCACCACCAACCGGGCGTCATCGACCCAGGCATCCGAGTATTCAAACCCCTTGTTGATCCCCGCGGTCAAGCCATCTTGCGGCAGGAAGCGCACGCCACAGCTCCCCTTGAGCTTGTCGCGCTTGGCCAGATTGTCATAGAGGAACAGACCGGCGCGGATCATCCAGGCCGGACGCAGGTGCGGGCGGTGCGGCAGGCGAAAACGCATGGGACGGGCGATGTGAGGCGCCATACCGAGCAGCACCTCCCGCTCCGCCAATGCCTCTTTCACCAGCCGGAATTCGTAATGCTCGAGATAGCGCAAACCGCCGTGGATCAGCTTGCTGGAGTTGGACGAGGTGGCAGAGGCGAGATCTTGCGCCTCAAACAGGGCAACCTTCAGACCCCGTCCTGCCGCATCGGCTGCGATGCCGACCCCGTTGATGCCGCCACCGACGACGACCAGATCATAATGTTCGCTCATGTTCACCTACTTTCATTTTTATGATTGCTATAACAGCAATGTTTGATTTCGCTCATTTTAGAACATGAAAATACAACAAACGAACATTTTATGGTGAAAGTGTGATCGCCACAGCCCGCCAGAGGTGGCAAAGAGGACAGGTCAGCTGAGCAAATGGCGTCGGGCCAACATCGGTGAGTTAATAGCCAAAAAAACCAGATTGAATAGTGGTTTTGGCAATACCTATAAAGGGGTGAGATGAGTGCTGGAATGGGAGACAAAAAAAGAAAGGAGGCCGCCCTGACGGGCGACCGGCACAGCCTTGGCGTGTTTCGCCGTCAGCAGATGTGGCAGGCGATCTGGTGTTGCGCCATCAATCGCGCTAGCTTTTCCGGTGGCTCCTGATCGGTAAAGAGGGCGTGGATCTGGCTGAGATTGCCCAGATTGACCATGGCATTGCGACCGAACTTGGTGTGGTCGGCGGCCAGGAACACCTGACGGGAGTGAGCGATGATGGCCTGGGCAATCTTCACCTCGTGATAGTCGAAATCGAGCAGGGAGCCGTCGTTGTCGATCCCCGAAATCCCGATGACGCCATAGTCCATGCGAAACTGACCGATAAAGTCGCGGGTCGCCTCCCCCACGATGCCGCCATCGCGGTTGCGGATCTCGCCACCGGCGATGATGACGGTGAAGTCATCCTTGGCCGTCAGAATGCTGGCCACGTTGAGGTTGTTGGTGACGATGCGCAGCTCGCGGTGATCGAGCAGAGCGCGGGCAATGGCTTCGGTGGTGGTGCCTATGTCGATAAAGAGCGATGAGCCGTCGGGAATATTGGCCGCGACCTCGCGGGCGATGCGCTCTTTCTCCTTGAGTTGCATCACTTTACGGGCGCTGTAGGCGGTATTGACGGTACTCGAATGCAGGGAGGCACCGCCATGATGGCGCCGGATCTTGTTCTGTTCGGCGAGATCGTTCAGATCCCGGCGAATGGTCTGGGGGCTGACGTCAAAGTGGGTCACCAGATCGTCGGTCGAGACAAATCCCTGCCGCGTCAGGACGTCCAGGATCTCCAGATGTCGTTGGGTTTGCTTCACGCTTGCACTCCGATGATGAGACAAAAAAAGGCCCCGGCAGATGCGGGGCCTTTTGGCAGTTTACCTGATCCCCTTTGGGATCAATAAGCTGAGGATCACGTTTTATGCCTTATGGGCAGCCGCTTTCTTGGCCGCAACGGCAATGTTCTCATGCTTGAGGGTCATCGCCAGCAGGATGATGGAGAGCACGCAGGAGACAGTCAGCACCATGAAGCCGCCATCCCAACCGAAATGGTCAACGGTATAACCCAGCATGGCGTTGGCTGCCACGGCGCCGCCCAGATAACCGAACAGACCGGTGAAACCTGCCGCAGTACCAGCAGCTTTCTTCGGTGCCAGCTCAAGAGCATAGAGGCCGATCAGCATGACAGGGCCGTAGATCAGGAAGCCGATAGCCACCAGCGCCATCATGTCGATGGTCGGGTTGCCGGCCGGGTTGAACCAGTAAACCAGCACAGCCAGGGTCACCAGCACCATGAACAGGATACCGGCCGGTGCACGGCGGCCCTGGAACATCTTGTCAGAGATCCAGCCACACAGCAGGGTGCCAGGAATACCGGCCCACTCGTAGAGGAAGTAAGCCCAGGAGGAGTTGTCGACGGTGAAGTGCTTGGCCTCTTTCAGGTAGGTTGGCGCCCAGTCCAGCACACCGTAACGAATGAGGTAAACGAAAGCGTTGGCGATCGCGATGTACCACAGCAGTTTGTTGTGCAGCACGTACTTGACGAAGATCTCCTTGGCGGAGAACTCCTGCTCGTGGCTCTCGTTGTAATCCTTCGGATAGTCGTTCTTGTACTCCTCGATAGGAGGCAGACCGACCGATTGCGGGGTATCACGCATCACGAAGAAGGCGATCACCGCGATGGCGGCCGCCGCTGCCGCAGGCACATAGAAGGCACTGCGCCAGTCGTTGAACCAGCCCATCCCGAGGATAAACAGCGGGCCAATCATGCCGCCGCCCACGTTGTGCGCCACGTTCCAGACCGCAACCACTTCACCGCGCTCTTTCTGTGACCACCAGTGCACCATGGTGCGACCGCAGGGCGGCCAGCCCATGCCCTGTGCCCAACCGTTCAGGAACAACAGCACAAACATGATGGCAATGCTGGAGGTGGCCCAGTGCATGGTACCCATCATGAACATGATGGCAGCCGAGAGCAGCAGACCGGCGGAGAGGAAGTAACGGGCGTTGGAACGGTCAGAGACGTTCCCCATCAGGAACTTGGACAAACCGTAAGCGATGGAGACCCCGGAGAGCGCGAAACCGAGATCACCACGGGAGAAGCCCTGCTCGATCAGATAGGGCATCGCCAGACTGAAGTTTTTCCGTACCAGATAGTAGCCGGCGTAACCGAAGAAGATCCCGAAAAACACCTGCCAACGCATGCGTTTGTAGAAGGGGTCGACCTTGTCAGCCGGGAGCCTGTCGATGTGCGCCGCAGGCCTGAAGAGACTAAGCATGTTCTGCTTCCTTATTGTTGTTATGGGCGGTTGAGGATGCCCTGACCATTCCGACGAATCATGTGAGTCCACCGATTCGCAAGCGAGCCAATTGTGCTCATATACGCTCATTTAATCTGTGATGCATACTCAAATATTGCAGTTTTATTACAAAAAAAAGCTCCAAATGAGCAATTACTCAGCAAGCCCTATCCCTTGTGCAGCAAGGGATAGGGCTTACCCAATAAGTGGTATTTACTAGCAATTGAGTTGCTTTACGTCACATTTTCTTAGCAATGAGTGGGATCTTGTCCACATTTCCCATGGCGGGGGGATGGTGAAATTAACGGGAAGGGTTATTTTCTCTCACGACCGATAACGAGCGAAAACGAGCACATCGTTTGCGCAAGACACAAAAACAACAGGGAAACGTTTTCGGCAGCAACGGATAGACACAAAAAAGATAAAACAGAACATCAAGCCTCTACGGGTGGATATTAAGGAACAACGTTATGAGCATACAAAGACCCAATACCCTGCTTGGCGAGTGCATCGCCGAGTTTATCGGAACCGGCCTGCTGATATTTTTCGGCGTCGGATGTGTGGCGGCACTGGTGCTGGCAGGCGCCAACTTCGGGCAGTGGGAAATCTCCATTACCTGGGGTCTGGGTGTGGCCATCGCCATCTATGTGACCGGCGGTATTTCAGGTGCCCACCTGAACCCGGCTGTAACCCTGGCGCTGATGACCTTCTGCGGTTTCGACAAGCGCAAGGTGGTGCCCTACATCATCGCCCAGATGGCCGGTGCCTTCTGCTTCGCGGCCCTTGTCTACTTCCTTTATGGTAACCTTTTCACCCAGTGGGAAGTGACCCATAACGTGGTGCGCGGCAGCGTCGAAAGCCTCGGTACTGCCGGGATCTTCTCTACCTACCCCAATGCCCTGCTGACCAACATGCAAGCTTTTGCCGTCGAGCTGGTGATCACCGCCGTACTGATGCTGGGCATCATGGCGCTGGGTGACAACAACAACGGCGCTCCCAAAGGTTTCGCCGCCGCCCTGCTGATCGGTATCCTGATCGCGGTGATCGGCGCCTCCCTTGGCCCGTTAACCGGTTTTGCCATGAACCCGGCCCGTGACTTTGGTCCGAAACTGTTCGCGTTCTTTGCTGGCTGGGGTGATGTTGCCCTGACCGGTGGCCGTGACAACCCCTACTTCTGGGTTCCGATCCTTGGCCCCATCGTTGGCGCCCAGATTGGTACTGCCCTCTATGTCAAAGTGCTGGCTCCCTGCGTCCCGGGCAACCGTGTCGTCACCACCGAGCAAGCTACCCAAACCGCCAAAGAAGAGGCTGCCGCATAAGAGCGGCCCCCTCCAACGTATAAAAACGTGGAAAATAGAAACGTGGAGAACATCATGTCTGCTGAAAAGAAATATGTCGTCGCTCTGGACCAGGGAACCACCTCTTCCCGCGCCATCGTGTTTGATCAGGATGCCAACATTGTCGGTACCTCCCAGCGCGAATTCACCCAGCACTACCCGAAAGCGGGTTGGGTAGAGCACGACCCGATGGAGATCTGGGCGACCCAATCCTCCGTCTTTACCGAAGTGCTGGCCAAGACCGGCCTTCGCAGCGAAGAGATCGCCGCCATCGGTATCACCAACCAGCGTGAAACCACCGTTGTCTGGGAAAAGGCCACCGGCAAACCCATCTACAACGCCATCGTCTGGCAGTGCCGCCGCACCGCAGCCATCTGCGAAGAGCTGAAAGCACGCGGTCTGGAAGAGTACGTCCGTGAAAACACCGGTCTGGTGCTGGATGCCTACTTCTCCGGTACCAAGGTGAAGTGGATCCTCGACAACGTGGAAGGTGCCCGCGAGAAGGCAATGAACGGCGAGCTGCTGTTCGGCACCATCGACACCTGGCTGGTCTGGAAAATGACCAATGGCGAAGTGCACGTCACCGACCCGACCAACGCCTCCCGTACCATGCTCTACAACATCCGCGAGCTGAAGTGGGACGAGAAGATGCTGGACGAGCTGGGCATCCCCATGTCCATGTTGCCGGAAGTGAAACCCTCTTCCGAAGTGTACGGCTACACCACCCGTGGCGGCGGCTCCCGCATCCCCATCGCCGGTATTGCCGGTGACCAGCAGTCTGCCCTGTTTGGCCAGCTCTGCTTTGAAAAAGGGATGGCCAAGAACACCTACGGCACCGGTTGCTTCATGCTGATGAACACCGGCACCGAGCCGGTTCGCTCCAGCAACGGCCTGCTGACTACCGTCGCCATCGGCCCGAAAGGGGAAGTGAACTACGCGCTGGAAGGGGCAGTATTCATGGGCGGCGCCACCATCCAGTGGCTGCGTGACGAGCTGAAGATCATTCACGATGCCCGCGATACTGACTACTTCGCTTCCAAGGTTGGCGATACCAACGGCGTCTATCTGGTACCGGCCTTCGTCGGTCTGGGCGCCCCCTACTGGGATCCGTATGCTCGCGGCACCATGGTCGGCCTGACCCGTGGCGCCAACCGCAACCACATCATCCGTGCCGCGCTGGAATCCATCGCCTATCAGAGCCGCGATGTGCTGGATGCGATGCAGCAGGACTCCGGCATCAAGCTGGCAGCGCTGAAAGTAGACGGCGGCGCCGTAGCCAACGACTTCCTGATGCAGTTCCAGGCTGACATGATGCACACCCCGGTGGTACGTCCGACCCGCATCGAGACTACCGCCATGGGCGCCGCCTTCCTGGCTGGTCTGGCAGTCGGCTTCTGGAAGAGCTCGGACGAGCTGGAAGACAAGTTCAGCGTGGACCGCGAGTTCATCCCGCAGATGGACAGAGACGATCGCGCCAAACGTTACAGCGGCTGGCAAAAAGCGGTTGAGCGTTCACGCCGTTGGGCTGAAGAGGATTGATCAGGCACCCGACATTCCGTTGAGATAAACACCAAAGAGGCCGACCGCAATGTCGGCCTCTCTTTTTTGCTTTCCCTTGCCGGTTTCTGCCCCCTTCCCCGCTCATTGCTCCCTCCTGTTTTTCTGCCGCCCTCTGTTGTTACCATCCGTCACAACGCAATTGAGTTCTCTATCTATAATCATCATCTGGGTCGCATATGCGACCTTATTTATGAGGAGAGCGATATGGAGAGGGCGATACACCGTTTTACACTGCACTCACTCTGGTCAGGGCTCGGGATCCGCACCCGGATCCTCGCTGGCGTGGCGATACTGATGGCCATCGCCATCAGCTGCATCACCTTGATCCTCGAGCAGATATCCCACAGTCAGGCCCAGCAGCGGGTCGAGCGCTACGAGCTGCCAAGCAGCGTGGATCGCATTGCCAACCAGCTCACAGCGCAGCTTATCCAGCACCTGACCGAAGCGCAGGCGCTGGCCAGCAACCGTTTTGTCATCGACTGGCTGACCGCTGGCATGCCAGAGCAAGAGTGGCCCGCCATGGAGCGCTACTTTCAGGATCTGCAACGGCGGATCGGCGGCAACGTCTTTATCGCCCCCCGCCAGAGCAACACCCTGATCAACTTCAGCGGCGGCCCCACCGCCCAGAAATCGCTTAGCGAATCAGACCCGAAAGATGGGTGGTTTTTCGGCTTTCTCAAACGCAGCAAACCCTATGAGCTGAACCTCGACATCTCGGATTTTGACAAGCGAGCCTCCCTCTATATCAACACCGCCGTCACCCACGAGGGCAAGACTCTGGCGGTGGCAGGCACCTCCATTGACATGAGTGCCCTGAGCAAGCTCATCAGCGGCTACCGGATCGGCAAGAGCGGTCAGGTCTATCTGGCGGACATGGAGGGCAATATCGAGATCCACCCCGAGCAGGAGGTGGAGGGGGCCGCCCACCACCAGCAATCCTTCCTCGATACCGTCAAGCGGCTTATTCCCAATGCCCGGGAACAGGTGGCCGTAGAGGCGCTAACGCTGGAGGGACAAACCTACCTCATCGCGGTGCGTTACATCCCCACCCTCAACCGGCTGCTGATTGGCGAGATCAACAGCGCCGAGCTGGAAGAGGGACTGCAGGAATCCCGCCAGCTGATCATCATGGTGTCGCTCGCCATCGGCGGGATCGCCATGCTGGCCTCCGCCTGGCTGGCTCACTCCATCAGTCGCCCCATTCGTCAGGCTGCCGATGGCATGCACCACATCACCGCCGATCGGGATCTGGCGACCCGCCTCGACTTCTCTGACGAGTCGGAGCTGGGGCTGATGGCCCAAAGCTTCAATCGGCTGATCCAGAGCCTGAACCAGAGCTTCTCCCGCTTCCAGCAGTCAGGCAGCGCCCTCTCCGCCCAGTCGTCCCAATCCATGCAGCAGGCCCAGGCACTGGCAGGAGAAGCGTGCCAGCAGGCCCAGAGCATTCAGGAGCTGACCACTGTGGTCACCACCATCGGTGACAACGCCGAGCAGATCGCCAGCCGCTCTGAAGGGGTCAACGACGTGACCCAACGCATCGCCAACCATATGCTCAGCATCGAGCAGGATGTGACCCAGAGCGCCGCGCAACTCGACAGCTTGCGCAGCAGCATCGGCAGCTCCTCGGCCCTGCTCGATGAGGTGGTGAAAGACAGCAACAACATCACCCAGATCATGAACCTCATCCGCGATGTCTCGAACCAGACCAACCTGCTCGCCCTCAATGCGGCTATCGAAGCGGCTCGGGCAGGGGATATGGGACGGGGCTTTGCGGTGGTGGCCGACGAGGTACGCCAGCTGGCGGTGCGTACCCAGACCGCCACCAAGGATGTGCAGGATCTTATCTTGCGCCTGCAGGAGGGAACCCGGCAGGCCAGCAGCTCGATGGCAGACTCCCGCAACCTGAGCGAAGAGGGATACAACCGGATGAATCAGGCCAGAGAGGTGCTGGTTGAGGCCACCAGCCAGATCAACCAGACCGCCCTCGAGATCAACGAGATCAGCGCGCTGGCGCAGGCGCAGAATCAACAGATGGGGCAAGCCAGAACCGCGCTCGACGAGCTGGCCATGGTGGCCGAACACCAGCGGGAACACGCGCAGGAGAGCAATGCTGCCAGCCGCGAACTGTTCGAACTGGCCAAAGCCATCGACGAGCAGATCCGCCAATACCGGATTGGCTAGACCCGCAGCGTCCCTCTCTCCCTCTCAATAACCAAGACGCCACCTCAGGGTGGCGTTTTCATTTTGCAAATCATTTTGCCTGCGCTCTCGAAACGGGAATGACGAGAAACAGTACAAATCACTGATAAATAACATAAAAAAATGTGGAACGGCCATTGCTTAGTGATATCAGACTCAACAGAGGGATATCGCCATGAAACCGACCACCAATCAAGCGCCCGTAGCTCACGTCGCCACTCAAAAAGAGACACTGACCCCCCGCGAAGGCACCTTCCTGATGATGGTGGCCCAGCTGGTGGTGCTCACCTGCATCGTACTGGCCGCCACCGTCGGCGGCCTCTCCTGGCAGTGGACCCTGCTGCTGGCCATTCCGCCGGTGCTCGGCGGCGCTCTGCTCAGCCGTGTATGGGGCAAGCTGCCACGGTAACTGCGCTTCACCTCACACACCTTCCCGAACAGGCGGCCGACCCTCAACTCGGCTGTCTGTTTATCTGCCGCCTGGCTGATGCTGATTGGCCGCAACGAAGGCGCGACTTGTTCTTCGCCAAGCAAACCGCAGCGACGAACCGTTCAAACAAACCGCACAAACCAACCTGCACTACAGGGTATGGCTGCCCAGCTGCTCTTTGAGAAAATCGAGCCAGACCCGCAGTCGGATATCCCGCTGGGCATCGGAGTAGAAGACCGCGTTGATGGGGCGCGAGGCGCCGCTGTTGCTGCGGGCAAGCACCTCCACCAGCGCGCCGCTCGCCCGATCCGGCCCGGTCATGAAATCCGACAGACAGACAATCCCCTGCCCCGCCAGCGCCAGCTGACGCAAGGTTTCGCCGCTGCTGGCACGCAGAGTGGGGGTGATGGCAAAGCGATCCCCCTGCTCGGCACTGAGCAGCGGCCAATGGTTGAGGTGATCGGGATGCAAAAAGCCAAGCAGCTCATGACCGCTCAGCAGATCCGCCGGTTGGCGCGGGGTGCCGCGCTCGCTCAAGTAAGCAGGAGAGGCCAGCAGCCGCAACCGCGAACGACCAAGGGGCAGCGCACGCAGGGAGGAGTCGGTCAACTCGCCGATGCGGATGGCCATGTCCACCCTCCGCTCCATCAGATTGATAAAGCCCTCCGAGCTGTGCAGCTGTAGCTCGATGGCGGGGTAGCGGCGGCGAAACTCGCCGATGATCGGCACCAGCCGGTGCAGGATAAAGGGGGTGGCCGCATCGACTCTCAACACCCCTTCGGGTTGTTCCCGGCGCATCAGCAGATGCCCCTCCGCCTCGCTCATCTCGGTCAGGATCTTCACCGCCCGCTTATAGAACCAGCTCCCCTCCTCGGTCAGGCTGACCCGGCGGGTGGTGCGATTGAGCAACACGGTTGAGAGTTTCTCCTCCAGCCGCTTGATGCCACGGCTCACCACCGAGTTGTCCATGCCGAGGTTCTCCGCCGCCTGGCGAAAACTGCCCGCCTCCACCACCGCCACAAACAGGGTCAGTTCATCAGAATGGGTCTTCATTACTGTTATCCGGACAAGAGTAATGGGCCTTTATAGGCGCAGCTGCTATGGATTAGCAAGCGTGTGGTGAGGCCTGTGCTTTTTCTACAGAGAAAGAACGTGACCGCGAGCCCACATCATGCTCGTGATTTATCTGTACAATGCAGCCCAAAAGGCACCGTATGGCACTATTTATTTCACAAGGATGAATAACATGACATTTGAAGAGCGGCTGGCCGCCGCCCATCAGGAGCTGGCAAACAAAGGGGTATGGCATTCCAACTACAATCCCCCCTTGTTCTGGTTGTTGCGCCAACTGGGTTGGTCTGTCAAACCGCCTCAGTACGAGGGCAGGCTTACCAACTTTCTGGTATTTGGCATCGGCCTTGGCCTGATCTGGAGCATTCTGTTGTGGTTTTTCAGCTGGCAACCCTTAGAGATAGACCCACTATTTGCCCTACGCCAGACAGCCCTGTTTGCCGGATTAACAGGCATCATCATGGCGAGTCTCTTCAGGCTACGCTCCAGGCAGCTTAAACTGACCCCTTGGGAAAGATTGCCATCCTCGGCAACAGATATCACAAAGCAACCGGATTGATAATCCGTTGGCATTGTTATGAAGCAGGAGTTCTGGGCACATATTGCCTTTGCCCGTCAGAAATCAGGTTGAAAAGAGCCCCTCATTGGAATGAGGGGCATGACAATCTCCTGCTACATCCCCATGGGCCACTGCAATACATATACCCAGAACAGCAAGAGGGCCGTCCATGCAAACAAGAACGCCATGCTAAACGGCAACATTAATGACATTAATGTGCCTAACTTGGCATTTTTGTCATAGTCTTGCGCCGTCGCCAATATAAGCCCCAAGTAGCCAAACAGTGGACTAATGATATTGGTTACCGAGTCACCGATTCTGAATGCAGCTTGGGTCACCTCCAAAGGTATATCTACATAGAACAGTGATGGTATAAGCACTGGCGCCATAAGGCTCCACTGGACAACAGGTGAACCCATAAAGAGATTGAGGAACGCACAGAGAATAACAACCAGTAGCAAAATGAATGCAGGATGCAATGACAGATCTGCAACCATGTTACTCATCGACATGGCCAACACGCCTGAAAGTTGGCTTAACTTGAATATATATATCAGCTGGGATGCCACAAAAATAATCAGCAAAAATAATCCTAGCTGACTTAAACTCTTTTGGCATGCCTTGATGAGATCTTGCTCACCCCGAAAACTACCAGATAGATAACCGTAAGTTAAACCACTCAAGCCAAAAGTAATAGAAATAACTATTGGTAGACCACTAATGATCTCGCTGCGAGCGAGTTGCTGCCCTTCATTGGGTGCCAGCCAATTCCCCGGCACTGCCGCCGATAAAACAAAGAAGATGATCGCAGAAAGAAATACGCTACCAGAAGCCAGCATGGCCCTGTCATTTTTCTTATTGCAGGGAATATCATGGCTAATTAGATGACTATCAGTAGCATCATTATCAATTAGCCGATGCTGCCGTTTTTCTACTACCATGATAGAAATAAAAGACCCCACTGCGACTAATAGAAGGACACTGGCACTCATAAAAAAGTAATTCGCCAATGGGCTAACACTGTATTCAGGATCGATGAGCTGGGCTGCCGATGTAGTGATACCAGCAATCACCACATCATAGGTTGTAATGAATATAGTTGCATGCGTCCCTCCCGCGACACCGGCAAAAGCCGTTGCAAGTCCGACCAAGGGTGAGCGACCCGCAGCCTGATAGGCACGGCACGCCAGAGGTATCAAAACAATATAACCAACTGCGCCAACCACATTCGAAACTATCCCCAGAGCTATAATGCTGATGGTCAGTTGCCATTTTCCAGTTTTATTTACTAACCGTTGCACCGAGTAGCTAATCAATCCGGAAGAGTCAGCAAGCCCGATACCTATCGTCGCTATAATGACTATGCCCAAAGGAGGGAAGTTAATAAACTCTTTAACACTGCCACCAAGCCATTCTCGAATACCGGCCAATGACAGCATATTATGAACGTACTGAGTGTTCTCGCCAGGCAGGGTGTAAGAGAGTTGTGCTTTGGCAGCAATAAAAGAGACGACCATGACTATCAAAGATAGCCAAATGAACAAGAACACCGGATGGGGAAGTCGATTTCCCCATCGCTCAATACTATCAAAAACAGACCTTTTCATGGTTTTAGAATTCATAATTAATGCCGGTATAATAAGTTCTTCCCTGAATGACCTCAGTGTACGTATCCGGGCTGGACACATCTTTATTCATCAGGTTGTTAACCCCCATCTTCAGTGCCACTCCATTGGCAAGGTCGTAACTCATGCCAAGATCCAGGGTGGTATATGGATCAGACACATCATTATTGCCAAGCTCGCCACGCACTTCACTACGATAATGCAACCGAGTGAAAATATTTAATGCATAGTTAGCATACCATGTCGCCTTGAGCGAAGCTTCATGCTCTGACGTACCAACCAGTCTGTCTCCGGAATAATCATCTTTTGCATCAAGATATGTATATGAAGCATCCAGACCAATATATTCCCATTGATGCGTAGCAGACAGTTCCAAGCCTTTCAGAGTTGCCTTGTCTATATTGACGAAGGTGTAGTCACCATTTTTTTTCTTTGCTTGTTGAATAATGTCATCAACCTGATTATAGAATACTGTTGCGCTGGCTAACGTAGTACCATTGGTATAATACATCCCCAATTCACTGAATGTGCCAGTTTCTGCTTTCAGGGCCGAGTTACCATAAATATTACAGCGACCGCCACAGCCAGGAGCTGAATAATATGGGGATATTTGAGCCAGGCTGGGTGCTTTAAATGCCGTCCCCACACCAGCTTTCATACTCCAGTTCTCAGCTACCCCTTGGGTGAGATAGCCACGGTAGGTAAACTCGCTGCCAAACAATGAATCATGATCATATCGCCCACCCAGGGTCAAGGTAGTTGCGTCAGTCAATGCATGATTGGATTCAACGTAAGCTGCAGAACTCTTTCTGTCTGCGGAGCCCCCCTTAAAACTAATATTGTCTACTTTGGCATTGCGGGTTTCAGTGCCAAACGTAATGTCATATTGATTGAACGATAATATGGCTTTGGCATCACCACCATAATTATGCTCAGTACTATTTGATGTGAGGAGATCATACTGGACATCAAAGTCACTGTAATAGAGATTGGCATCGACGTTCAGTCGTGAGGATTGGTAGCCATATCCTAGCGTGTAGCTTTGCAGACGGCGTTGCTGTTCATAATACCGATTGTTGAACATCGCAGTACCCAACTGCTCTTCATTGGATAGCTGAATATCAAGCGATAATGAATGCTGGTCATTAATAGCAAGATCGAAAGTATTTACCAAGTTGTAGTTTTCTTGCCCGCGACGCTTGGTCGCATCAGGGTAGTCAGCATAAAATGACTCGGCGATATCCAGATAGTTGCCATATACGGTATAACTCAATGCATCGTTGACAGGCATGGAGTAATACAATCCATAAACCTGGCCATTACCACCTCGATCACCCTGGTTGTATTGCCCTTCAACACTCATTGCCCCTTCAGCAGCACCATTGTGTTTGCGCGTTATCACATTCACAACGCCCCCCATGGTATCGGCACCGTAAAGGGTAGACATCGGGCCACGAATAACTTCGACTCTATCAACGGCTACTGTAGGGGTAAGGCTTAATGCACTGTCACTGCCACGCCAAAGCGCTTCTTTGGTATAAGAACGGCGACCATTCAACAACACTTGCGTGTAATCATTGCTCAGGCCACGAATGCGAATGCTACGGGAACCATTAGCCTGGGTTGATATATTGACGCCCGGAGCATCGACCAAAAGATCACCGACATCCCCCGTCATTTGATATTTACTCTGCTCCTGACCATCGATCAAGGTCATGGTTGCAGGGGCTTCAAGAAGATTTTTTTCCTTTCCAGCGGTTGCTGTTACCACCATGGTTTCATCAGCAATATTCTCGGCAATTGCAACATGTGCAGGAAGTATCAGTGCACTCAATATGTAAGGCGTTCGGACTTTTAGATTATTTATATTCATTTTAAGTGATTTATTATACGATAAATTGCGCATTATAATGGAAATTATTATCATTTTGCATTGTTTTTCATTACTGATATTCATGGGTGATTAAAAAACGGCTTTATGACCCAAATCAGCCTATTAGTCGTTACTTCCTCTATCCCGGATTACCGGTGTCCTTTTCTCAACCGTTCCTGCCGCCTGATACGCCTTATCATTGCTGCTGATTTGGCAAAAGTAATTTGATGTTGTCATCATTTTTGCCAACAAAACCCATCGGCATACTGGCGCCATTCTCCCGTCGGGAGCCCCTAACCAAGGAGTTGTTATGCCACTGGCGTTATTTGCCCTTACCCTGAGTGCCTTTGCGATCGGCACCACCGAATTTGTGATCGTGGGGCTTATCCCCACCATAGCCCAGCAGCTCAATGTCTCGCTCCCCTCGGCGGGCCTGCTGGTCAGCCTCTATGCCCTTGGGGTGGCCATCGGCGCCCCCGTGCTCACGGCGCTCACCGGCAAGGTGCCGCGCAAGTGGCTGCTGGTAGGGCTGATGGCACTCTTTACCGCCGGCAACCTGCTGGCCTGGCAGGCCCCCGGTTACGAGAGCCTGATTGTGGCCCGCATCCTCACCGGATTGGCGCACGGGGTCTTCTTCTCGGTGGGCAGCACCATCGCCACGGGTCTTGTGGCCAAAGAGAAGGCGGCAAGCGCCATCGCCATCATGTTCAGCGGCCTCACCGTGGCGCTGGTAACCGGCGTACCGCTCGGCACCTGGATTGGTCAGGTCTTTGGCTGGCGTGAAACCTTTCTGGTGGTAAGCCTGCTCGGCCTCGTCGCCATGGTGGGCAGCCTGCTGCTGATCCCAGGCAACCTGCCCAAGGGGGCAGCCTCGACCATCCGCGAGCAGCTCTCGGTACTGACCAAAAAGCCGCTGCTGCTGGTCTACGCCAAAACCGCCCTCGGTTACGGCGGCGCCTTCACGGCGTTCACCTTCCTCGCCCCCATCCTGCAGCAGGTGAGCGGCTTTAGCGCCGGTGCGGTGAGCCTGATCCTGCTGGTCTACGGGGTATCAGTTGCCGTCGGCAATATCTGGGGTGGCAAACTGGCCGACAAGATGGGCCCATTGCCCGCACTGAAACTGCTGTTTGCCGGTCTGGCGCTGGTGCTGCTGGCCCTCACCTTCACCGCCCCCCATCCGGTGCTGGCCGTGCTCACCGTGCTGGTGTGGGGCGCCTTTGCCTTCGGCAACGTGCCGGGTCTGCAGGTGCTGGTGGTGAAGCAGGCCGAGCTGCACACCCCCAAGGCGGTGGATGTGGCATCGGGCCTCAATATTGCCGCCTTCAACGTCGGCATTGCGTTGGGATCTGTGGTCGGTGGTTTTGTGGTGGAACACCTCGGCCTGATGCACACCCCCTGGATCGGCGCCCTTATCGTGCTGCTGGCCTACGGACTGACCCATGTCAGCGAGCGACGCGAAGCCCTCCGGCTCGCCGCCTGTCAGGCATAAGCTGCGCCAGCAGGCGTCACGCAAGGGCGT
Organism: Aeromonas sp. 600774; assembly: GCF_049175075.1. Taxonomy (NCBI): domain Bacteria; kingdom Pseudomonadati; phylum Pseudomonadota; class Gammaproteobacteria; order Aeromonadales; family Aeromonadaceae; genus Aeromonas; species Aeromonas sp. 600774. Next base: position 78,498 of record NZ_JAAKUJ010000010.1, on the reverse strand, counting down.
GGCGCCTGCTGCAAGCGGCGCGGCAGGCTTCTATGCTGTGACACAGCATCAACCCGGCAACTATTTCAGCAACGGTTTCATTAACCAAGCCTGTCACCCTCGCATCATTTGCCACGGAGTCTGTTATGAAGGTGCTTATCGTCTATGCCCATCCCGAACCCAAAAGTTTCAACGGTGCCCTCTTCTGCCACGCCATCAGGGCGTTGGAGCAGGCGGGTCACACAGTGATGACCAGCGATCTCTATGCCATGGGCTTTGATCCCGTCTCGGATCGACGCAACTTCACCGCCGCCAGCGATCCCGATTTTCTCAAGCTGCAACTCGAAGAGCTGGCTGCCACCGAGCAGGGCAGCTTCGCCCCGCAGCTGGAGCAGGAGATGCAAAAGCTGGAGGCGGCCGATCTGCTGATCTTCCAGTTCCCGCTCTGGTGGTTTGGCCTGCCCGCCATCCTCAAGGGGTGGGTGGATAGAGTCTTTGCCATGGGGCGGGTCTACGGTCAGGGTCATATCTACGAGAGCGGCAAGTTTCGCGGCAAGCGGGCGTTGCTGAGCCTCACCACCGGCGGCCCTGCCGAGACCTATCTGCCCGACGGCTTCAACGGCGATATCGACGGGGTGCTGCGCCCCATCCAGCGCGGGATCCTGCAATTTGTCGGCTTCGATGTGCTGCGCCCCCATATCTGTTATGCCCCGGTGCGGGTCTCGCAAGAAGAGCGGGAAGCCTGGCTCGCCCAGTGGGCCGAGCGCCTTGGTCAGATTGAGCAGGAGTCCCCCATCGCGGTCGGCCGCTACCAGTAGCAGCTGACGCCCCCCAAAGCACAAAAACAGCGAGCGGCCCCCGGCCGCTCGCTGTTTTTCACGCTCTGTCGTGATGGTTTTTGTTATCCGTGGGCAAGCATTATGCCGCCTGTTGCACGCCGGCTTTGCCGGTCACCGCCCGCTTGAGCCAGTAGTCGAGGCTGACGTAGCGGCCCCCGCCGTAAACCAGCAGCACCAGCAGCATCACGAAGTAGGTGGCGGCAAACTCCATCCCGTTGTTGAGCATCACGGGATCCCCGAGCTCGGTGATGTAGTTGTAGCGACCGGGGAAGTTGGCGGCCAGCCACTCGATAAAGCCGTTGAGGCGCACAGTAGCCTCCATGCTGCCGGTGGCGATGGCATCCCAGCCGTGCTTCCAGTGCACCATGGCGCTCGCCACGCTCATCAGGAAGATGGTGGGAATGGCCATGATGCGGGTAAAGAGGCCAAGGGCAATGCAGATGCAGCCCAGCACCTCGGTGCCCGCCGCCAGAAAGGCGAGCAGGGTCGGGAACGGCAGGTTGAGCCCCCCTTCCGAGACTGGCGCACCAAACCAGGCGACCGTGCCGGCAAAGCCCATCACCTTGGAGTGGGCCCCCACATAGATGACCGGAATGAGATAGAGACGAATGGACAGCAGGGCCAGAAAATCGAGCTGCTTGCACTGGGCTACCGCCCGCTCGTACCACTGGATCAGGGTGTTGTTCATGGGAATTCTCCTTGGTGTTTGCTAAATGGGGGCAAGGGGGCGCCGGGCTGGCGCTCGCCAACGGACAAGGTCAGCAGACCCAGCCGGTGAAAATGGCGAGCCCACTCGCTCAGATCAAAATCACTGCGAACCTGTTGCACCTGTTGCAGGAACGTGGCTTGGGTGATCCCCGGTTGCTGTTGCAGCAACTGGATCAGCGCCACATCCCACTCGCGCAAGCACTGGGTCACCACCTGATGATCCGGGCTGCGAAACAGGCCATAGAAGTGGCTGCCCTGCCGGGTCGGCACCACGCCGCTGCGACGAATGGCAAAGGGGAGTTCAAGCAGTTGCAGGGTGGGATTGAGCACAAACGAACTCTCCGCCGTTACCTCATTCCACGGCAACACTTGCGGCACTACCCCTTGGTCAATCTCGACACAGAGGCAGGCCCACTCGTACTCCAGCAGCGCCAGCCGCTGCCTGGGCCAGTTGAGAGAGCCCTCACTGTGGCGATGCTGCACATAGCGGACAAACTCGGTGGCGATATGGTGAAACTCGGGGGCCTCGGCGCTGTGCTGGATAACAAAGCCCTCCACCAGCTGCCCTCTGTCCACCGGCGCCCAGTGAGCGTGGGTGAGCGGAAAGGCACTCTCCAGCACCGACTCCACATTGGCGCGCACGCTGCGGGCATAGTGGCTGGCGATGCCATCCTGCGGCAGCCGCACCCGGCTCGCCAGCCAGGCGGTCTGCTGCTGCATCCGCTGCGGGGCCGTTTTGGGCGCGCTGATCAGAGCTAACCGTCTATCCATAGCGCACCTCCTGCACCTGACTGTCGATCGCCTCGCAACAGGTGCCGTGCACCCGCGCCAGCTCGGCCTCCAGCTCTGCCAGCGGTGGCAGATGGTGATCCCGCTCCAGCAGCAGGGGGCGCAGGCCGTGGGTCTGCACCGTATAACGGGCCAGCGCCACCACCTCCTCGCACACCGGTTTGCCATGGGTATCCAATAAAGTGCCGTCCGCCTCTTCCAGATGACCGGCGATATGGAAATAGCGGATCGCACTGCCCGGCAGCCCGGCGATCATCCGCTTGGGGCAGTAACCGTGGTTGCGGCTGTTCACAAAGACGTTGTTGATATCGAGCAGCAGCTCGCAGCCGCTGCGTGCCACCAGCTCGGCGAGAAAATCCTCCTCCGGCATCTCGTGGTCATAGCCGTGGTAGTAGGAGATATTTTCCAGCACCAGCGGGCGGGCCAGCGCCTCCTGCACCTGCGCGATCCGCTCTGCCAGATAGGGGATGTTCTCCCACTGACGCGGCACCGGTAATAGCTCGTAGAGATAACCCTGTTGGTCGCGGGAAAAGCTCAAATGCTCGCTATAGATCTCGATGCCAAACTCGTCCAGAAAGGTGCGGATCTGGCTGAGCAGGGTGCGATTGAGGGGCTGGCAATCGCCGAGAGAGAGGCTGAGGCCGTGGGCCACCAGCGGGTAACGCTCGGCCAGCTGATGCAGCTGCGCCCGCTTGGCGCCGCCGATGGCCATCCAGTTCTCCGGCGCCAGCTCGAGAAAGTCGATGCCGGGGCGGACGGGGCCGGAGCAGAGCGCATCCAGATGCTCCTGGCGCAGCCCGATCCCCCGACTGCGGGAGCTTATTGGCCGCATACCCCCTCCGTCATCTTGCTGCTCTTGCTGGCTCTGTCGCCATCAATCCCCTCGCCCGCCACGCCACACTTGCCATCGCGAGCGCGCACCAGTCGACCCTGCGGATCACTGTCGAGGGTTTGCTTTTCAAAGCGCTTCTCGGTGCCGCACTTGCCCGCCGCACACTTGCCGCCGTGCTGTTCGCTGGGGGCGGCCTTGACCGGCGCATCGCTCGGGGTGGCCGCCAGCGCAAGTCCCGGGGTCAGGGCAATCAGGCTGGTCATGGCGATGGAGAGGGTCAGTTTGCCGGTGGTTTTGTTGCTGCTTGAGTTACTCATGAGCGGACTCCTTGACTGCTGAAACGGGGTAACTGGAGAGATCACGGGCGGCCACGATCTGGCCGTGGAACTGCTGCTTGACGATGGCCATCGCCTCTTTCTTGTGATTGAGGCCAACCCCCATCCAGTGGTTGAGCACCAGCAGCTTGGGGTTCACCTCGGCGGCAATTTTGGCCACCACAGATGGCTTGGCATGGAGCGAGGCGGAGACAGGGTCGGCCCCTTCGTGGATGGCGAGCGGCATCACCAGAATGTCGGCCCCCTTGGCAAACGGCACAAAGGCCGGGTTGCTGCCGTTCTGATCCGCCGAGATAACGATGCTCCCCTCGGCGCTCTCGATGCGATAGGCCAGACAGGGCACGTCACCGTGAGGGATGCCGAGTGCAGTGATGGTCAGCCCATCCTGCTGATAGACGGTATGGGGCTGCGGGCTCTGGTAGGGCACATCGTGCAAGGTGATGGGGAAGAGGCCATCGGTGCCATCCTTGAAGCCGCTCAGGTAGGCATAAGCGCCCTTGTCCTTGTTGAAGAGGGCATCAAAGTAGCCGCTCATGCTGGGAAAGGCCGAGCCTGCCTCTGGCCCCGCCAGATCCAGCGGATCGCTGCGCTTGAAGAAGTAGGCCCCCTTGAGCAGGGCAGGCAGGTCGGTCACATGATCGGTGTGAAAGTGGGTGATGCCGATAAAATCGACCTCTTCGAGCTTGGCCCCCGCCTGGCCGAAGCGCAGGTAGACGCCGCCACCGGCATCGATCAGGATGCGGGATTTCCCCTTCCACCAGATCACCTCGCTGGAGGAGGCACGCAGATCGTCGGAGATGGGGCCACCACTGCCGAGCACCTGCAGGGTGAAGGCTTTATCCAGTGGCGTCAGTTGTACCGGTTCGGCACAGGCCGGGGCGACGGTGAGCGCGCACCCGATGGCCAGCGCCACCGCTTTCAATCTCTGTTTCATCACAATTACCTGTCGGTTGGTTGTCGGTTGAAAGTGTGTCGTTTAAAGAGGGGGAGAGAGGGGCCGATGGCGACGTATGAACGCCAACCACCGGCCGTGGCGGGGCGCAAGCCCCCGCCGTCAGTTGCCGTCCCGTTCGTCCGCCTGCCAGCGCGCTTCCAGCCAGAGCAGGTTGCACAGGCCCAGCAGCAGGGCGAATCCGAGGCCCAAAATCCAGGTGAAGTACCACATAGCAGATCCCTTGAGGTCAGTAGAGTTGATGGCTGTCGCGCTTGATGCGGGCAAGGTCGAGCTTGCCGCGCACCACTCGATAGACCCAGCCGGAGTAGCCCAGGTTGACCGGCATCAGCACCAGCACGAGGCCGAACATGATGGCCAGGGTCTTGTAGCTGGAGGTGCTGTCCCACAGGGTCAGGCTGCTGACCGCATCGAGGGATGAGGGCAGCACGAAGGGGAACAGGGCGATGGCTACCGAGCAGAGCATGGCGGCGCAGGCAATAGCGCTGGCCAGCAGCGCAATCCGGCCCCGCTCCAGCCAGGAGGCCATCCCGCTCACCAGCGGCGCCAGCGCCCCGATGATCGGCACCAGCCACAGCAGCGGATAGTCAAAGTAGTTGCGCAGCCAGCCTCCGGCGTGGGGGATCACCCCCTTCATCAGCGGGCTGATGGCGGCATTCGGGTCAAAGGGTTGTGTGCCGACACCGGTCAGCTGAAACCCTTGCAGATCCACCAGATGCCAGCCGGCCAGCAGATAGCAGAGGCTCACCAGCGGGGCCAGCAGGATGGCGATCCCCCGTGCGCGTAGCGCAGGGGTGCCGGTCACCTTGGCTTGTAGAAAACCGGCGCCGTGCAGCAGCAACAGGCTGATGGCAGTGGCCAGCACCGAGAGCAGCCAGCCCCAGTGGAAGTCGAACGCGCCATAGTGCAGACGCAGCGCCGTGTCGAAGCGAAACGGCAGCCCCTCCATCACCAGACCGATAGCCGCACCGAGGATGAGCGCCGGTATCAGGCCGCCGGCCACCAGCGCCCGATCCCACCAGCGGCGCCACACCGGATCGGCCAGCTTGCTGCGATAGTCAAAGCCGACCGGACGCAGAAAGAGCCCAAGCAGCAGCACCACCATGGGGATGTAGAGCCCCGAGAAGGCGGCGGCATAAACCAGTGGCCAGGCGGCGAACAAGGCACCGGCACCGGCAATCAGCCACACCTGATTGCCCTCCCACACCGGCCCCACGCTGTTGATCACCAGACGGCGGTCGTCGTCATCTTTCGACACCACCGGCAGCAGCATGGCGATGCCGAGATCGAAGCCATCCATCACGATAAAACCGACCATCATGAAGAGCACCAGCGCCCACCAGATGAGTTTCAGGGTTGCGTAATCCATCAGGCGATCCTCGCAAGTTCGGGTTGTTCACCGCTGTAGCGGCCGGTATGGAGAATGGCGGGCCCCTTGCGGATCACATGGCGCAACAGGAACAGCTCCACCACCAGCAACAGGGTGTAGATGGAACAGATGGCGATGAGGCTGAACCAGAGTTGGCCCGGCTGAAGCAAAGAGACCGAGGCCGAGACCGGCAGCACGTCGCTGATGGTCCAGGGTTGACGGCCAAGCTCGGCCACCAGCCAGCCCGCCTCGATGGCAATCCAGGGCAGCGGAATGCTCCAGAGCAGGGTCTTGAGCAGCCGTGGCGAGTCTTGCAGCCGGTTGCGGCAGAGCTGAACAAAGCTCACCACCATCAGCCCCAGCATGGTGACGCCAAGCCCCACCATCACCCGAAAGCCCCAGAACAGCGGCGCCACCGGCGGGATGGAGTCATCGACCGCTTTGGCAATCTCTGCCTCACCGGCCTTGGCGATATTGCTGGCATAGGGGGTGAGCAGCATGCCGTAGCCGAGATCCTTGCCATGCTGCTCGAAGCGAGCGCGGTTGGCCGGGGTGTCATCGCCCCGCCGGATCTGGTCGAGGGCCTCTGCCGCCACCATGCCGCTGCGAATGCGCGCCTCGTTCTGCACCTTGATATCCTTGAGGCCGGTCACCGCCTCGTCGATGGAGCGGGTGGCGATGATCCCCATCAGATACGGGATCTTGATGGCGGCATGGGTGGTTTCCGCCTGCTGATCCGGGAAGCCGAACAGGGTAAAGGAGGCTGGCGCTGGCTCGGTCTCCCACTCCGCCTCGATGGCGGCGAGCTTGACCTTCTGCACCTCGCCGGTGCGATAGCCCGACTCATCCCCGAGCACTATGACCGAGAGGATGGCCGCCAACCCGAAGCCGGAGGCGATGGCGAATGAGCGTAGGGCAAACTGCACTTCCGTCTTGCGCAGCAGATACCAGCTGCTCACCCCCATCACGAACATGGAGGCGGCCACATAGCCCGCCGCAACGGTGTGAACGAACTTCACCTGCGCCACCGGGTTAAACAGCACGGCGGCGATATCCACCAGCTCCATGCGCTGGGTCAACAGGTTGAACTCGGCCCCCACCGGGTTTTGCATCCAGCCATTGCCGATCAGGATCCAGAGTGCCGAGAGGTTGGAGCCGAGCGCCACCAGCATGGTCACCAGCAGGTGCTTGCCGCGGGAGAGCTTGTCCCAGCCGAAGAAGAAGAGCCCCACCAGGGTTGATTCGAGGAAGAAGGCCATCAGCCCCTCGATGGCCAGCGGGGTACCGAAGATGTCCCCCACGTAGTGGGAGTAATAGGCCCAGTTGGTGCCGAACTGGAACTCCATGGTGATCCCCGTGGTGACCCCCATGACGAAGTTGATGCCAAACAGTTTGCCCCAGAAGCGGGTGATGTCCTGATAGATCACCTTGCCGGTCATCACATAGGCCGACTCGGCGATCACCAGGATCCAGGACAGCCCCAGGGTGAGGGGGACAAACAGGAAGTGGAACAGGGCCGTGGCGCCAAATTGCAGGCGCGACAGGCTGACCACGTCATCCGGATTGATCATGCGTCACTCTCTTTTGTTGTATTTGCCTTGCACGTTTCATGCAGGACAAGTACACCACGGGTCATGACACCTATAACAGATGCAGTTATAGTGAATAGCACCTATAACAGTTGATCCGGATCATGCCTCTTTACCAACAACTGGCCGAACGCCTGAGCCGCGAGATCGATGACGGCATCTGGCAACCGGGGGAGCGCATCCCCTCCATTCGCCAGAGCTGCAAGACCCACAACCTGAGCCCGATGACGGTGCTGCAGGCCTATCAGTTGCTGGAGAGTCAGGGGCGGATCCTCGCCCGTCCCCAGTCCGGTTACTACGTCAAGGCTGCCTCGCCAGAGGTGGCGCGCCACACCCCGAGCCAGACCCACTACAGCGGCTCGGTGGATATCAACGATCTGGTGTTCGAGGTGTTGCAGGCGAGCAAATCGCGGGCGCTGGTGCCCCTTGGCATGTCGGTGGCCGATCCGACCCTGTTCCCCCATCCCCAGCTCGGGCGGGCGCTGGCCAGCTGCATGCGCAAACTCGACCCCTTCAGCACGGTGGCCGACCTGCCCCCCGGCAACGAGGCGCTGCGCCGCGCCATCGCCCAGCGCTATGCCAGCGACGGGGTGGCGGTCAATCCGCAGGAGATCATCATCACCACCGGCGCCATGGAGGCGCTCTCCCTCAGCCTGCAGGTGCTGACCGAGCCCGGTGACTGGGTGGTGGTAGAGTCCCCCACCTTCTATGGCGCCCTGCAGGCCATCGAGCGGCTGAAACTCAAGGCGGTGGAGATCCCGGTGATCCCGGGGGTAGGTATCGATCTGGCGCTATTGGAAGATGCCCTCAGCCAGATGCCGATCAAAGCGTGCTGGCTGATGGGCAATGTGCAGCACCCGCTGGGCCACACCATGCCGGATGCGCACAAACGGGGGCTGATGGCGCTGCTCAGCGCCCACAAGGTGCCGCTGGTGGAGGATGACGTTTATGCCGAGGTCTACTTCGGTCGCGAGCGCCCCAAGCCCATCAAGCACTGGGATCAGCGCGGTGACAGCCTGCTCTGCAGCTCCTTCTCCAAGTGTCTGGCGCCGGGCTTTCGGGTCGGCTGGGTGGTGGCGGGGCCCCATGCCGAGCGGATCCAGCGGCTGCAGCTGATGTCCACCCTCTCCACCAATGTGCCGAGCCAGCTGGCGCTGGCCGAGATACTGCGTCAGGGCGGGGTCGATGCCCACTTTCGCCGTCTGCGCCACACCCTGGCCCAGCGCCAGCAGCAGATGCGGGCGGCCCTGCAACGGCTGTTGCCGGACGAGGTGCGGATCTCCTCCCCCGATGGCGGCTACTTTCTCTGGCTGGCGCTGCCTGCCCATTTCGACAGCCGCGCCCTGCACGCCAAGGCTCTGGGCAGTGGTTTTTCAGTAGCCCCCGGCGCGCTCTTTTCCAGTCAGGGACAACACAACCACTGCCTGCGCCTCAACAGCTCCCATCCCTGGAGCGAGCAGCTGGAGCAGGCCCTCACCCGACTGGCCGCGCTGATTGCCGCACAGCTCAGTGAAAAGTAACAAGGCAAAGAGCCGCTGACGAAACGAACAAAGGCCCGTAACGGGCCTTTGTGGTTGGGGAGTGACGCGGCGTTACTCGCCATAACAAACAGCTCATCTGGCCATGATCTGCGACTGCACCTTGAAACCCAGCGCCTCGTAGAGGGCTTTGGCGCGCTCGTTGAAGGCTATCACCTCCAGTTCATCAGAATGGGGCCTTGCTGCGTTGTTTCCCAAATCAGCCAGCAAGTCATGACGTTCCCAGCCCCGGGTGAGCGCTACACTCGGGGCTTTCTGACAGGTAGGCCAAGGGCATTCAGTTTGTTCATCGCACATACGTATGCCATGACCTCTCCCACTTGGCCGTTGTAGTTACGCAGACTGATTTTCCCCGCCAACAACTGCTTGAACCGATACATCGCCGTCTCTGCCAGCGAGCGACGGTGGTATCCCGATATCTTCTTCCAGTGCGCCAGCCCTTCCTTACGCATTACCAGCACGGCCTCATTTCTTGCGTGTCCCTTTTTCCATAACCCCGCGTTCTTGCGAGGCGGGATACAGGCTGTCGCCCCTTTACCTGCTATCAGCTGATGGCTGGCTTTGCTGTCGTAGGCGCCATCCGCATAAACACGCTCCAGCTTGCGCCGCAGTGGATTGAGTAAGGTCGGCAACACTTCGGCATCATGGACATTCTCCAATGACACTTCTGCTGCCACGACATCGTGGGTTGCCGGGTCTACCGCCAAATGCAACTTGCGCCAGACTCGGCGCTTTTCGGCGCCGTGTTTTCTGACCTTCCACTCGCCTTCACCAAACACCTTCAGCCCGGTTTAGTCGATAACCAAATCGGTAATACGTCCTTTTGGGGGCTGTCGATAAGCCACCGTCACCGTGCGGGCCCGCTTGCTGACACAACTGTAATCGGGGGCACAAAGCGGTACGTTCATCAACTCGAACAGGGAGTCGAGTAGCCCCTGAGTTGCGCGAAGCGTGAGGCTGAAAATCCCCTTGAGCATCAGGAATGTGCAGATGGTCTGGTCGGTGTTGAGCTGGCTGCGTCCCCGTTGTCCATGATGGTCGTGGTGAAACCAGTTGCACATGGCCTCGACATCAACCCAGAAGGTGAGTGAACCTCGGTTAATCAAAGACTTGTTGTATTGAGGCCAGTTGGTGATGGGGTGAAGCGATGTGCCTATGATGCAGACTTGAAGAGGATGGTGGTGATCAGATCACCAAGTCCTCAGTTAGTTCCATTCAAGCTGTATCGATTTGGGAAACAACGCCGGGCCTTGCTTTAAGGCAAACCACCCTCCAAGAGGGACGTGACACCACTGCACATAACCAAGCTGAAATTTGATTATAAATTAGCTGTTTTGTGATCTTGCGACTGCCAGCCGGGGGGTTAAATCGCGTATTATCACCCCTCACCAGCACATGCAAAACCAGTAGTAGTCATTGTCACCAATCCGATAGATACAACCGCGTTCAAACAAAACAGCCCCGATAGAGTATCGGTCTATTCAAATCTTCAAGATGATGAATCCAAACCCAGAATGGGCGCGGACTCACTCCGGATTTCCAACAAACTCTGGAATGATGCGGTAAAACCAGTCTCCACCCAACTTGTTGGCCATCAATCGGTTGATTTCGTACCTACCCGGGACAAGGCATTCAATTTTGACTCTACGGCTACGAGCACTGACACTGTGGATTTAAGGAAACTATGAGTAACTTAGCATCACTAAAACAATTGGAAATTTTGGTTAAAATTGTCGAGTGTGGTGGTTTTAAAGAGGCTGGTATTCAACTAAATGTATCGCCATCAGCTATCAGTAAAGGGTTATCAAATTTAGAGTCACAACTGGGCACGACGTTACTGAAGCGAACCACCAGAAGCTTGACGCTCACCGATGCGGGTCAATATCTCTATGAACGGGCGACCCAGTTGCTCTTGGATATAGATGAATCACTCAATACCACTGCGGGATTTTATAACCACCCTCAGGGTGAGTTGAGAATAACGTGCTCAATGGCTTTTGGCTATACCCAGTTAATATCACTCATTGACCAATATCAAAAAAAGTATCCAGATGTAAATTTATACATCGATCTGAACGATAATTTTGTCAATTTAAATGAGTGTAACTTTGATATTGCTTTGAGAGTTACATCCAACCCACCACAGAACTATTCTTTACGAAAATTAGCCTCAATCAATTGGGCATACTGCGCCAGTCCTGAATATTTAAAATGCAATGGCAAACCAACTTCAATTTCACAATTAGAAAACCATCAATGTTTGATTTATCCAGGATTAACCCCTGTGATGAAAAATGTGGATGGTGATGGTCTTCAACAATCACTTAAAATCAAAGTGCCGATACAAGCCAATAGTAGTCTGGTCTTATTAAAAGCAGTGTTGCAACATCAAGGTATTGCATATCTTCCAACCTATCTATTAGGTGACCATATACGCCAAGGTGATATAATTCCGCTTACTCTAGACGATGAACTGATTCACAATACCCATGGATTATATGCCTTGTACTTTCCTTGCCGATATACCAATCCAAAGGTACGTTCATTTATCGATTTTATGTTCGAAACGCTACAACCACTTCCTATATGGGACCAGTGGATGACAGACAAGCCCGAGTAAATAAAATTTTTAAGGGCTTACCACAATATGGCAAGCCCTTTGAGATAGTAAAAATCACTAACTATTTATCTTCAGAATTATACATCCCAAATAACATTGCTATTGAGATTTAAACTCTAAATTCAGCCAAACGCTTAAAGCCCGCTTCCAAATCCTCAATCAAATCATCTACAGACTCTAAACCAATATGTACACGAACCAGAGTTCCTGCAAACGTCACTTTTCCGGCCGGTCTTATTTGATTTAACTCTTCTGGTTGATTCGCCAAAATCAAAGACTCAAACCCACCCCATGAATACGCCATGCTAAAGTGTTTGAAGTTATCAAGATAAATAGCTATCTGCTCTGCACTCAAATGCTCTTTCAATATAAAAGAGAAAAGCCCACAGGAACCGTTAAAATCTCGATTGTAAAACTCATGTCCTGGGCAAGATGGCAGAGCCGGATGGTTAACTTGCTCAACCTCTGTTCGTTCAGATAACCATTTCGCAATACGAATGCTGTTTTCTTCATGTTGCTTCAAACGCAATCCTAACGTTCTTAGGCCACGGCTGGCAACATAAGCAGTATCTGCATCCAGCATTTGTCCCATCAGGTACGAGTTTTCACGTAATTGATCCCAGCAGCGCTCATTTGCTACTGCGGTTCCTAACATGGCATCGGAGTGACCAACAATATATTTTGTTCCTGCTTGAATTGAAATATCTATACCGTAATCCAATGCCTTAAAGAGAACACCTGCAGCCCAAGTATTATCCATCATAATTACAATGTTTGGATTAATGGCGCGAGCCGCTTTTACCATACCTGGGACATCTTGAACTTCCATCGTAACGGAGCTTGGTGACTCAAGAAATAGCACCTTGGTGTTTGGCTTAACCAGACTGGAAATACCTGAGCCAATCAAAGGATCATAAAATGTCGTTTCTACTCCTAAACGTGACAAGACTTTGGTACAAAAATCCTGCGTAGGTTCATAGGCCGCCCCGGTCATGAGGATATGGTCACCTTGTGCCACAAATGCCAATATTGCGTTGGTTACTGCTGCGGCCCCACAAGGGTAGAGCGAGCATCCCGCCCCCCCTTCCAGATCAATCATTGCCTGCTGAAATGAAAAGTGGGTTAGCGTGCCGCGGCGCCCATAAAACAACTCTCCTTTTGCCCTGTTTTCAGTTGCAAATTTTTTATCTTTCACCGTTTTGAATACCAGTGAAGATGCTCGCTGAATGACAGGATTAACTGAGCCCTGTGTATATTTTAGTTCACGCCCAGCTGTAATGAATGCTGTTTCATATTTTTTGGATGTCATTGAATTAGTCCTATTTTATACAATACAACTGATTTTTATCGCATTATTAACCATATATTACTCAGAGCATGCCAAGTTTTGCTCAACCGTTAAACTTTCATGAGGATTCAATTTTTTTGTGAAACGCTCAACAATCTGCGCAGCAGGTAAATCATGAATCACGTTTATCAGGGTCGCTGGGGCATCGGTTAGTGTGCCAAGAACAACCAACATCGGAATGGCTTCTAGAGGCAAGCCCAATGTTGTCACAATAAATATTTCTCCTAAAAATGCTCCCCCAGGAACACCACCAACAATAATCGCCGACAATACAGAAATTAACATTGTCAAAAAGAAGATTTCCGCTGTAAAGTCCATACCTAATACAGAGAAAATAAACACAATTTTCAATGCTGCAATCATTGCCACGCCACCTTTGTTTAGATTGACTAACAGTGGCAAGGAAATGTCTACTATCTCTTCATTGATCCCCATCGCTTTTGCGGCACGAATATTCACCGGCAATGCTCCTAGAGAGGAACAAGTACCTAATGCAGTCGCAGAGGGTTCAACTGCATTTTTCCAAAAAGCTCTCACCGCTGGCATACCACCACCCAGCCATGAATATATACTTGAACCAAAAACAAAATATATCAGTGTCGCAGCAAAAAACATCATAATGGCACGAGCAAACGTCACCAGCAATTGCGAATCTTGGCTAGCCATCGTCGCAGCGAAATAACAACCCAAGCCAATTGGAGCGCCTGTCATGATGATAGATACAATCTTCATTATGACTATATTCAAGCCATTTAGGGATTCTGCAATATTTTTGCCTTGTTCACCAGATTGACCAATCGCAATCCCCGCAATGACCGACATGATGATGAGAGCCAAGATATTTGATTTAGACAAGAGGCCAACAAAATCATTAGTTGTGACCATGTTGACAAAATCCATTTCGCCACTGCCTGAGTTGAATTTATCAGCCAATGTTATCGTCACACCTTGGGCTGGATCAAACAGTGTTGCTAGCCCAACTACACCGGCAGCAGGAATTAATGCCATGATAATTGAAACAAAAAAGATCACGGTTAATATCTTACCTAATTTTTTCAGATCCGACATTCCCGCAATAGATGACATCACGCTGACGCTCACTAACGGAACAATGATCATGAACAATAAATTAAGAAATATTTTCCCTATAGGTTGCAGCTTTAATGCGGTTTCAGGGATGTATACTCCGAGCACACCGCCAATAGCTAAAGATATTAAAAGAACAATTGATGCCTTGTAGGGCTCAAAATATTTCCACATGTCAAAACCCCTTCACATTTTAATGAATATGAGACGCAGGTCACGATATCAAGACTTGTATTTTATAAGAAACTGATACATCCACTATCCGCTTTTATTATGTCAGCTAGTCATGAGTAAACTGATTACGTGATGTATCATTACATTTCTCACTGAATAATGTAATGTCAGATTGATACCATTTAATCACATCACTGATGACATAAAGGAAACAGTTGCCAAGGTGGCATTGCTGATAGTTAATGTGTAAATGAATGGTTCGCATCACAGGTTTTTCAGCTCCACCAAATTAACTTAACAGCAACAAGTGCGTTATCTTATGCTTCCTGATTGAAGTGCTCGCCCGCTGTTTAGTCAGCGGAACTTGAGCACTCTATCACGGGGCATCATCGTGGTACGAAACGCTAAGTGACATATCAACAATTTCGATAAGCCAATCACAACACCAATAAGCTACTTAGAAATCATACAAACAGATGACCTCTGCTCAGCGCCTATTTCGCCATGATCTGTGACTGCACCTTGAACCCCAGCGCCTCGTAGAGGGCTTTGGCACGCTCGTTGAAGGCCATCACCTCCAGCCGGATTTGCTGAGCATCACGGGCCTTGGCCCACTCATCGCAATGGGCGATCAGCGCCTTGCCAATCCCGCGGGAGCGGTGCTGCTCATCCACCACCACCGAGCCAATGCGGCAGATCGGCGCACGGGTGAGAAAAGGCACGCTCTCATTGATGTCTATCCGCGCCGTCAAAAAGCCCACCACCCTGCCATCCTGCTCGGCAACGCAGAACAGACGCCCTTCGGCGGCAATGGCATCGAGCAAAAATGCCCGCTCCTCTGGTGACGGCGGGCAGAACACCTCGGGATAGTGCTGATGGTGGAGCTCTCCAATCTGCCGGTTCAGCTCGACAATGGCGTCGATATCCAGTTCGCTTGCCTTGCGTATCTCCAACGGTTGCTCCTTGCAAAAATGGTGATGGTCCTGCGCCATCTTAGGGGCTGTGCCCCACAATCCAAATAGGCTCATCCGTATCTTTTGGCGGGCAGCAGAAACAACAACGCCCCTTGAGCGGGGCGTTATCGGCAATCCATGGCGATGAGGGATATCAAGCGGGGGCGTTAAGCTGGGCCACCTGCCGCTCGATGCTCCCCTTGAGGTTGTCATCGAGCTTGAGGGCGCGCGCCAGTTCGTCGAGATAGCCTCGCTCCATAAAGTGATCCACCTCGATGGCGAGCAGGGAGGCGAGATAGACCTCGGTGGCCAGCTCCATGTCGGTCACTTCCCGCGCCAGCGCATGGGGATCGAGGGGACGGGCCAGCTCGGCGTCAATCCAGCGGGCCACATCGCTCTGACCCTGTTCGGTCAGGTACTCCTGAATTTTCTGGCGCTCGGCGCCGTCGATATGGCCATCGGCCCGGGCTGCCGCCACCATGGCACGCACCAAGAGTGCCGCGCGGGCATCCAGCGCATTGCCTTCCAGGGTACTGACGGGATGGGTAGGCTGGGCGGGTGCCGCCTGCTGGGCCTGCCAATCCTGATAGAGCTTGTAGGCCAGCCCGCCAAGGGCCGCCGCGCCGCCCACGGCAGCGGCCTTGCCGCCATATTTGCGCACTTTTTTATTGCCCAGCAGCAGACCGAGCGCGCCACCGGCCAGCGCTCCCTGCATCTGCCCCTTGCGCTTGTCGCCGCCTTCGTTGAGCCAGCCTTTGCCAGCCCCCAACAACTGTTCCAGCATCTGTTTCATCGTGGCACCTCGCTATTGTTCGGCCCATGCTGGCGCCAGACTGATGAACCAAGAGTGAATGGGCCCCATTATTGCGCCGTCCCCTGTGCATCCTGCCGCCATTCGCGGTATACCTGAAACAGGTCAACAAGGAGCATCAGGATGCGCATCATCACCCCTTTCGTGGTTCTGCTGTTGTGCGGCACTGCCAGTGCCGCCAGCGAGCTGGATCGCTCAGCCCAGCAGGCCAAGCTGGATGCCGCCTGCCAGCAAGCTCAGCAGCAACTGGTCGAGCAGGGCAAGCAACAGCGGATCGACGCCTGCATCAAGGAGGGCGGCAAGGCCGACAAGTGTCAGCAGGAGTTCACCAGCTTCGGTCAGCGCGAGGGCAACAAGCGGCCCGACCTCAACAACCTGCCCCCCTGCCAACAGGCTGACGCCTACCGCAAGAGCTACCGTCAATGACCCCGAACCAAGGAGAGAGCATGATCCCCCCCCGTGAACTGACCCTGCAATTTTTGGCCGAACCCTCTGACGTCAACTTCGGCGGCAAGGTGCATGGCGGCATGGTGATGAAGTGGATCGATCAGGCGGGCTATGCCTGCGCCGCTGGCTGGTGTGGCGGCTATGCGGTGACCGTCTATGTAGGGGGGATCCGCTTTTTGCGCCCCATCCAGATTGGCCAGCTGGTGGAGGTGCAAGCTCAGGTGATCCACACCGGCACCACCAGCATGCATCTGGCGGTGGATGTCTACAGCCGCCACCCCACCGACACCGAGCGCCACAAGACCACCCACTGCATCATCATCTTTGTGGCGATGGATGAGCAGGGCAAACCGACCCCGGTGCCCCAGTGGCAGCCGGTGAGCGAGAGCGATCTGCAGTTGCAGCAGTACGCCAAAAAGCTGATCGCCCTGCGCGAGGAGATCGACAAGGAGATGCGCCAGCACCTCTGACCTTGGTGCCTCACAACCCGACAGAGCGGGCGCTTTCGGCCAACGACGGCGCCCCTGTATAATCCCCCCTCTTCCCGCAACCGGAACCCTGCCCATGTCAC
Source organism: Aeromonas sp. 600774 (assembly GCF_049175075.1). NCBI lineage: Bacteria > Pseudomonadati > Pseudomonadota > Gammaproteobacteria > Aeromonadales > Aeromonadaceae > Aeromonas > Aeromonas sp. 600774. The sequence goes on along the minus strand of NZ_JAAKUJ010000010.1, from coordinate 61,558 downwards.
TGGAAACTGCCCCGCCCGAGGTGAAACTCGCGGTGGATCTGATTGAACTGCTGGAAACCAATGAGCTGGCCCCCGAGCTGGTGCTGGCGGCGCTGACCATCGTAAAAAATGACTACGAGCGCAAGCTGGCGGAGGGGAAGGATCACTGATCCCCCCGTTTTATCTTTCCGACTTCAGTTTTTCACCACATAGCCACTCACTGCGGCCCCATCACCTCGTCACAGAGGGCGATTAGGGCCGCACTCAAGCGGGTGAGCGGCTCGCTCCCACGTCCTCCGGCATGGAGCGCCAGCTCCACCGGCGCCACCTTGGGCCACTGGGTCAGGGCCAGCTGATCGGCGGGCATCAGCCGTTTGGGCAGCAAGCTCACCCCGATCCCCGCGCTCACCGCCCCCTGCAAACTGGCGAGGCTGGCGCTGACATAGGCGATACGCCAACGCCGCCCCAGACCATCGAGCGCCTCGGTCATCTGGCGCCGATAGAGCCCTTCGCTCGGGAACACCACCAGCGGCAGCGGATCCCGTTCCCGGGCGGGCCAGTCGCGGCTGTCGACCCACACCAGCGGCTCGCGCCAGCTGGCAAGGGGCGAACCCTGCCCCCGCGTCTGTTTGACCAGCGCCAGATCCAGCTCTCCCGCCTCGAAGCGCTGCCAGATCTCGTGGCTCAGGCCGCTCTCCACCTCCAGCCGCACCTCGGGGTAATCGCGGGCAAAGGCGGCCAGTACCGGGGTGATGGCACCGGCGGCGAAATCCTCCGGCACCCCGAGGCTGAGCGCCACGCTCCCTTCCGTCACTTGTTCTTCGGCCTGCGCCAGCAGCGCCAGAATGCGGCGGGCCAGCCCCAGCAATTTTTCCCCCTCCGCCGTCGCCACCACCCTTCGGCCAGCGCGATCGAGCAGCGGGCAGCCGAGCTGCTGCTCAAGGCGGCGGATCTGCTGGCTGATGGTGGATTGGGTCAGATGAACCCGTTCACCGGCGCGGGTAAAACTGCCGGTGTCGATAATGGCGACAAAACTGCGCAGCAACAGGGGATCCAGCATGGGGCACTCCATTTACAAAACCACTGAAACTCATTCTATCATTTAATTTCCAAATGACTTTTTTCGCCGCTAGGCTGGCATTTGTTCTGTCAAATCAGGGTTTTTCATCATGTCACAGCCTCTTGTAGCGTCTACCCCTCTTCGCTCGCTCACCCCATCAACCTCACTCCAGACTCACCGACAATGGCTGGAGCAGGCGGTGCAACTGGCCAGAGCAAATCACCGGCAGGGCGGTCGCCCCTTCGCCGCCCTGCTGGTGCGCGATGACCAGCTGGTGGCGAGCGCGGTCAACGGCATTCATCTGGATGGCGATCCCACCCGTCACGCCGAGCTGGAGGCGCTGCGCAAGGCAAGCCAGAGCGCGCCGCTCGCGGGCAGCATCGTCTATGCCAGCGGTCACCCCTGCCCCATGTGCCTCGGCACGCTGGTGATGAACGGTATAGCCGCCGTCTATTACGCCTTTGATAACGCCGATGCGGCCCCGTTCGGCTTTGACAGCACTGCCGCCTATCAAACGCTGGGACTGCCGCTGGCACCGCCACCTCTGCCGCTGGTCAAACTGGCCGTCACCATGACGGCGGCGGATCTCTACGGCTCCCAGTTACAACAAGCCACACAAGCAGCGCCTGATCATGAGTAAAGGGACTTTCGAACGCCCGGCAGAAGCGCGCCGCCAGCAGTTTGCCCTGCTGGTGCTGGTGATCCTGACTGGCCTGAATCTGCGCCCCTTTCTTACCGCCATCGGCCCGCTGAGCGGCGAGATTGGCCGCGCCCTGTCGCTGGGGATGGACACCCTCGCCTGGCTTACCCTGCTGCCGCTCTGGCTCATCGGGATTGGCGTGCTGCTCACTCCCAGCCTGCGTCGGCGCGCCAGTGCGTGCCAACTGCTGGGGCTGGCCCTGTTGCTGCTCGGCGTTGGCAGCGCTATGCGCTTCGATGCCCAAAGCGGTGCCTTGCTGATCGCCAGCGCGGCGCTGTGTGGATTGGGGTCGGCACTGGTGCAGGGGGTGCTGCCGGCACTGATCAAGCAGGCCTTCGCCCACAAGGTGCCGCTGGTGATGGGGATCTTCTCTGCCTGCATGATGGGGGGCGGGGCATTGGGGGCCAGTCTCACCCCAAGGCTTGCAGTCAGCCTCGACTGGTCGCGGGCACTGGCGCTCTGGAGCCTGCCGGTGCTGCTGGCCCTCGTCTGGCTAGGGTGGAAAGTGCGTCTGCCAAACACCGCAGCGGTCGCCATTCCCCACGGCGAGCAACGGCTGATCACCCTGCCCCGCAGCTGGTTGCTGATCGTCTGCTTTGGCATCATTAACAGCGGCTACGGCATCGTGGTGGCCTGGCTGGCCCCCGCCTATATGGCGCAGGGCTGGAACGCTGCACAGGCTGGCGGGCTGGTCGCCTGGCTGGCACTGGCGCAGACCGCCAGCGGTCTCGGCTTGCCGCTGCTGGCGGCGCGCAGTCTGGATCGACGACCCTGGATGGGCCTTGCCATCGCCATGCAGCTGGCGGGATTCGGCGGCCTCTGGCTGGCGCCAGCCAGTGCCCCCATTCTCTGGTGTATGCTGTGCGGTGCCGGTCTTGGCGGCAGCTTTTCGCTGATCATGGTGATTGCGCTCGATCACCTGCCCGACCCGCGCCGCGCGGGCACCCTGAGCGCCCTGATGCAGGGATTCGGCTTTATGCTGGCGGCCACCGGCCCCTGGGTGGCGGCACGGCTCTATCACTATGTGGGCGATTTTGCGGCCGCCTGGCAGTGGCAACTGGGAGGCTTGCTGCTGATGAGCCTGCTGGTGCTGCGCCTCGACCCGCGCCACTACCCTCGCGTCATGCGGCTACCGGCCGCCAGCGAACCGACCCTTTCAGCGCCCCTCCCAACCGACTCTGCGGCCCAAAGCAACACACCGGCCTAAGGCCGGTGTGTTGGGGATAACAGTGTTGGGGATGACAAGGTCGGCTGACGCCACTCAGAGGGGCAACTCAGCGCCCCTTCTTCTGCCGCCCTGTGTTAGCGGTGCGCGGCTTGCCAGCGGCCGGTTTGCCTCCCTTGGGAGCCCCTTTGCCAGCACCGCCCCTGTTGGCAGCACCTTTGCCCGCGCCACCCTTGCCCACCGGCAGCTTCTTCTCGAAAGCTTCCGGGCCCGGCACATTGGGGCGCCCGCCAATCTCGTGATCATCATCGCGGCGCGGCTTCTTGCCTTGGGCCGGCTTGGCGGTTTGCGCCGCAGGAGCCTTGGCCGCCTTCGGTTTGTCGCATTTGGCCGGTTTCACCTCGGAGGAGGAGTCCTCAATCAGCTTGAACAGATCGATCAGCTCGTCGTCGGTCAGATCGCGCCACTCGCCCACCGGCAGCCCCTTGAGGCTGACGTTCATGATGCGAATGCGCTCCAGCTTGGTCACTTCAAAACCGAAGTGCTCGCACATGCGGCGGATCTGGCGGTTAAGCCCCTGCACCAGGGTGATGCGAAAGACGAACGGCGCCTCTTTCTTCACCTTGCACTTCTTGGTGACAGTACCGAGGATCGGCACCCCGGCCGCCATGCCGCGCACAAACTCGTCGGTCACCGGCTTGTCGACGGTCACCAGATACTCTTTCTCGTGATCGTTGCCTGCCCGCAGGATCTTGTTTACCAGATCGCCGTGGTTGGTAAGGAAGATCAGACCCTGCGAATCCTTGTCGAGCCGCCCGATGGGGAAGACCCGGGTGCTGTGGTTGACGAAATCGACGATGTTGTCCTTCTCGCCCGCCTCCGTGGTACTGACGATGCCCACCGGCTTGTTGAGGGCGATTAGCACCAGACTGTCCGCCTCGCGCGGCTCGATCACCTGACCGTTCACCTTGACCAGATCACCAACCTGCACCTGATCGCCAATCCCGGCGCGCTTGCCGTTGATAAAGACGTGGCCCTGCTCGATAAAGCTGTCGGCCTCGCGGCGCGAACAGATACCGCTCTCGCTGATGTATTTGTTCAGGCGCATGGATTCGTTAGCCAGCATGGGTCACCTGTTCATTTGCGATAAAAGAGAGGGTAAAACGGGTCGGCCACATCTGCCGATGGAGGGTCGGTGGGATCTGCATAAAGCTCCGTATCAAAAACACAGCACAATCTGGTTGGAATATCAGGGCGCTACATTAGCACATCGCCGGGCGCCGTTCGCCGGATACTTCTTTGTCCACCACCATCGACGGAGTCAGCAGTCTTGTCCCCCCCCACGTCACAAACCGCCATCGTTCCCACCATGTCAAGCCTGCCGGCGCAACAGCTCAGAGCCTGAAATTATTCATCTTCTATGCAATACGTACTTTCTGACACTGAATACACAAGATAATTTCTTGCTATTTATCTAAAAAATAAGCATAAAAAGATAATCGCCATCACGAATTATCTTGCCCTCACATCACACTTTTACATGGTTTTCGGCAAGTAACAGAACAATCTTTTCTGAACGCATCAAATAACGAATTTTGCCTGCATTTATCCCCTTTTTCTGTCTCTATATCCGGAGCTCGGGGCATGCACTTTTCTCTGGCAAGAGGCCATGTTTACCCTTCACTACAGGAGTTACAGATGAGTCATTCCCTCTCCCAAGCGGATTTTATGGCCCAGGTCACCAGCCGCAATCCGCACCAACCGGAGTTCATTCAGGCCGTGAGCGAGGTGATCGCATCCATTTGGCCCTATGTTGAGCGCCACCCGCGCTACCTGCGACACGGTCTGCTGGAGCGGCTGGTGGAGCCAGAGCGGCTGATCCAGTTTCGGGTAAGCTGGGTGGATGATCGAGGGCTGGTGCAGGTGAACCGGGGCTACCGGGTACAACATAGCTCCGCCATCGGTCCCTTCAAGGGGGGGATGCGCTTTCACCCATCGGTGAATACCTCGGTGCTCAAGTTCCTCGCCTTCGAGCAGACCTTCAAGAACGCCCTCACCACCTTGCCCATGGGCGGCGGCAAGGGGGGCAGCGATTTTGATCCCAAGGGCAAGAGCGAAGGAGAGGTGATGCGCTTTTGCCAGGCGCTGATGCTGGAGCTGCATCGCCACCTCGGTGCCAACACCGATGTACCGGCCGGCGACATCGGGGTGGGAGCACGCGAAGTGAGCTACATGACAGGCATGATGAAGAAGCTCACCAACAGCGCCGAGTGCGTTTTCACCGGCAAGGGGCTCTCCTTTGGCGGCAGCCTGATCCGTCCTGAAGCCACTGGCTACGGCCTGCTCTATTTCGTCGAGGCCATGCTGGCACAGCGCGGTCAGTCGCTGGATGGCATGCGGGTCTCGGTGTCAGGCTCGGGCAACGTGGCCCAGTACGCCATCGAGAAGGCGATGTCCCTCGGCGCACGGGTCATCACCGCCTCCGACTCCGGCGGCACCGTCTACGATCCGGCGGGCTTCACTCCCGAAAAGCTGGCCCGATTGATGGAACTCAAGAACGAGCAGCGCAAGCGGGTGGCAGATTATGCCCACGAGATGGGGCTGGAATTCTTCAGCGGCCGCACCCCCTGGCATCTGGCGACCGACATCGCCCTGCCTTGCGCCACCCAGAATGAGCTGGATGCATCGGACGCCGCCGTCCTGATCGCAAACGGCGTGCAGTTGGTCGCCGAGGGGGCCAACATGCCTTCCAGCGCCACCGCCATCCGCCTTTTCCACGAAGCAAGGGTGCTGTTCGCCCCGGGCAAGGCCGCCAACGCCGGCGGGGTCGCCACCTCGGGCCTCGAGATGAGCCAGAACGCCCAGCGTCTCTGCTGGAACCGGGAGGAGGTAGACGCTCGTCTCAAGGGGATCATGACCAGCATCCACGCCACCTGCGTGCGCTATGGCCAGGACGAGCAAGGCCATGTGAACTACGAAAGCGGCGCCAACATTGCCGGTTTCGTCAAGGTGGCCGACGCCATGCTGGCGCAAGGGGTCTGCTGACGCCCTGGCCACCGTACCGACTGATCATCATATGAAAGAGGGCAGCCCCAAGGCTGCCCTCTGTTTCAAAGGGTAAACGGCTCGCTGCCTGTACTTATCATTTTGTTTCTATTAGGCTTTAAGCCAATTTTCAGCACTTTTTCTGTGCCTGACTCACCCCGCCCCTATCGCCAAGGATTGCACCATGCTGGCTCACACTCGCCGCCTTGTTCGCCGTGCTCTGCTGACCCTGTTGCTGCTGTTGCTGACCGCATGGGCGGTGATCGCCTACTTCGCCTGGCAGGCAGCGCCGCTGCAGCTGTGGCACACAGTGGTGCCCCCCGAACTCAGTGCCGATGAGCTCGATCGCAGCGACTGGCAAGCCTATCTGGCCCGCGAAGCAGAGCTGTTCGAGCTGGTGGCCACCGAGGTAGTCGCCAAGACACCGCCGGTGCAGCAACTGGCCAGCAATCGCTACTATCAGGACGCCCCCATCAATCCCGCCCGCTTTCAGCAGAACTGGAACCGCTCCTACCTGCTGCGCCCCGAGGGGGAAGTCAAAGGGGTAGCGGTGCTGCTGCACGGCCTGACCGACTCCCCCTACAGCCTGCGCCATCTGGCCAGACGCTATCAGCAGCAGGGCTTTATCGCGCTGGGGCTGAGGCTCCCCGGCCACGGCACTGTGCCCGCTGGCCTCGTGGATGTGGATTGGGAGACCTGGCTGGCCGCCACCCGACTGGCGGTGCGGGAGGCCAGATTGCTGGCGCCGGGCAAGCGGCCGCTGCATCTGGTGGGCTTTTCCAACGGCGGCGCGCTGGCGGTGAAATATGCGCTCGATGCACTGGCCGACCCGAGCGGCGCACTGGCAAAACCGGATCGGCTGGTACTGATCTCTCCGATGATCGGGGTGACCCGCTTTGCCCGCTTCGCCGGGCTCAAGGCCGTGCCTGCCATGCTGCCCGCCTTTGCCAACGCCGCCTGGCTCGACACCATGCCGGAGTTCAACCCGTTCAAGTACAACTCGTTTCCGGTCAACGGGGCGCGCCAGTCCTACCGCCTGACCCACGCCATCCAGCAGCAGGTGCGCCAGCTGGCCGCCAGTGGCGAGCTGGCGGCATTTCCCCCCGCACTCACCTTCCAGTCGGTGATGGACTACACCGTCAGCACCCGCTCCATCATTGCAGATCTCTACCACTACCTGCCGGCCAACGGCAGCGAACTGGTGCTGTTTGATATCAACCGCAGCACCCTGTTTGGCCCGCTGATGAACTCGGCCTCCGAGCTGGCGCTGCACCGCTTGCTGCCAAACGCCCCCGGGCACTATCGCCTCACCGTGGTGGGCAATATCGAGCCCACCTCCCCCGCGACGCAGGCCAGAACGCTGGCCAGCACAGATCAGTCTGAGCAGGCCCGCCCGCTGGGTATCGATTATCCCAAGGAGACCTACTCCCTCTCCCATGTGGCGCTCCCCTTCCCGATGGACGATCCCCTCTATGGCATGGCGGCGCGCCCGGAGCAGCGGGAGCAATACGGCATCAATCTCGGCGGTCTGGCCCTGCGTGGCGAGCGCGGCGTGCTGATCGTCAACCCCGGCGCCCTCACCCGCACCTCCTCCAACCCCTTCTACCCCTATCTGCAGCAGCGGGTGATGGAGACCCTCACCGCCCTTCCCGTCGCCCGGCCTGCGGCCGTAAACCCTGCCAGCAGCAGTCAACTTGATGCGGCCTATCAGGCAGAAGTGGAGCAGTTTTTACAGGAGAGCGACGAGAGCAGCGCGCCTTTCTAGGGCGTCTCTGCCACATCGGCCAAGCGGCCGACGTGCTTGGCGCGATAGCGATACAAGAAAGGGGCCGTCAATTGACGGCCCCTTTCTGTTGCTGATGGCGATGGGAGTGATAGCTTGGTGGACTCAGGGATAACGGCTGACCTCAATCAGGTTTTGGTCTGGATCGAGGAAATAGACAGATTCTATAGGCCCGCAAGCCCCGCTTTTGGTCACCGGCCCCTCGACAATCTCCACCCCGTGACAGGCAAGCTGGGCCATCACCTGCTCCAGCGGCCAGCGGGTGATAAGGCAGACATCTCCCGACCCCACCTGCGCCCGGTTGCGCGGCTCCTGCCCCAGCAGTTGCAGATTGATCTTCTGGTTGCCAAACCCTACCGCCCGGCGCCCCGCACCGAAGGTGATGGCCTCCATATTGAGCACCGAACTGTAAAACGCCACGGCCCGTTCGATATCACTGACCGTCAATACCAGATGGTCGATATGGCTGATCATTGTTACCTCCTGGTGGTGATCTGGCTGATGTGACCGGCATATACCCGCAAGCATCCGACTGTCGTCGCCACGGCGGGCAACCCCATCTTACCCGGCAAGGGGGAACCCATGTGTGCCGTGGCGCGCAAAGAGAGCGCAAATGATGATGTAATTTTTAAGGGGTGTTCAGTTGGGCGTTGCAATGGCTGCTGTTGTCGCGTTTGGCTAACTCTTCACTGGCATTAATGCTTCTGGAGTCATCACAATGAGCGGGATGGCCAGCGCCTGACTCAACCGCTCCGCCAGTTCGTAGGCAGGGCCGATGGTGTCGTAGTCTGCCACACAGGTTGCCAAGGCACAGCCGTTGCTCTCTTCGACTCGCAAGTAAACGCTGTAGCCTTGAACGGTCAGACCGCTGTCACGCACCACCTGTATCTCACCTTCCTGATTGATGGCCTCCAGTTCAACCGCTACCGGTTTCTTGAACATCTGTACTCCTCAGTCACTGCAGATAGTGGCAGTAATAAAGCCCAGCATGGGGTAAGAAAAAAATGCTGCCACATCTTGAATCTGTGAGCCACGTGAAAAAATTAATAATACGGGCTCCATAACCAAATATGCCACCGATAATAACATGCTGATTTAGATGAAAAAAATGATATTATCTCTTTCTTCTATAGACAATGTTCGAGGCTCGTGCGTGATGCAACAATGCGGTATTTATGAACAGCTCATTACTCAACTGCTGACATCTCGACTCGACCGCGAGCGCTTTTACGTAGGGGAACGCCAGCTTGAACCTGCCGAAGCGGCAGTTTGGTTATCCAGATTTCTGAGTCGGGTTTTGGAATATGCGGTGGGTTCGGTAACTGGTGAAGATCAGCTGCAACGGCAGATTGAGCTGGCTAACCAGTTATTGCTTTGGCTAAAGGATCGCACCCAAGACCCAGACTTTATTGGCGAGAACCTCATCGATAGTCAGGGAAAAATTCTGACAGCGCTCTACCAATTGGATAACCCCATCTCCGCCAATTTAAAGCAATATGCCGAGGATATTTTCCCTCTGACCGGTCTAACGCAAAGTGAGCTGTTCTGCGGTAGCAATGCGGGTTTGTCGATGGAGTCTGAGATTAAACGGGAAATATTATCGGCAGATAGCATCTGCTGGCTGGTCTCATTCATCAAATGGGCAGGTATCCGTATTTTCCGTCATGAGCTGGAAGAGTTCACTCGCAGCGGCCGCCAATTAAAAGTAATTACTACCTCTTATATGGGGGCGACCGATGCCAAGGCAGTTGAATTTTTAGCTAGTCTCCCAAATACCGAAGTCAAACTCAGCTATAACACCCAGCGCGAGCGGTTGCATGCCAAGAGCTATCTCTTTTGCCGGAATACCGGCTTTCATACCGGCTATATAGGCTCCTCCAATCTCTCTCACTCTGCCCTCACCAGCGGCTTGGAGTGGAACCTAAAAATCACCTCGCAAGAGATCCCGCATATTATCGAGAAATCCCTGAGTACCTTTGAAACCTATTGGGAATCCGATGATTTTGAGCTGTTTGATGGCAAGCTCGAAAGCCGTACAAAATTGCAGCATGCGCTGCAAGAGGCCCGTGGGGATGGGGACAAAAATAGCCCTGCCTATTTCTTTGATATCACGCCGTTTCCCCATCAACTGGAGATCCTTGAACAATTGGCGATGGAACGCGCTTTACATCAGCGCTTTCGTAACTTGGTGGTAGCGGCTACCGGTACAGGGAAAACCCTGATATCCGCCTTTGATTTTGCGCGTTTTTTGAAAACCAAACCCGATGCCAAGTTTCTGTTTGTCGCCCACAAAGAGGAGATCTTGCGCCAAGCATTAGCCTCGTACCGCGGAGTGCTCAAGCAATCCAATTTTGGCGAACTCTTGGTCGGCGGCACCGTGCCAACCCACTACCGTCAACTATTTGCCTCGGTGCAATCCTTAAATAACCAGCTGGATACGTTGCGCCTTAGCCCAGACTATTTCGATTACATCGTCATTGATGAGGTTCATCATATTGCTGCGGCCAGTTATCGTGGTTTGCTCGCTGCCTTTGAACCTCACATTCTGTTGGGATTAACCGCAACGCCAGAGCGCCATGATGGCGGTGATATTCTCGCTGATTTTTGTGGTGTCATCGCAGCAGAGATCCGCTTGCCAGAGGCCATTAATCGTCGCCATCTCTGTCCGTTCCAATATTTTGGTATTGATGATGATACTGACTTGCGCCAAGTGGCTTGGAAAAATGGCCGTTATGACATCACTGAACTCACCAATATCTATACCCACAATCAGCAGCGGGTACAGAAAATAGTCCAGAGCCTCAATGAGATCGTCACCGATATTACCAAGATCAAAGCGCTGGCATTTTGTGTGAGCCGTGAACATGCCGACTTTATGTGCAAGGCATTTTTATTGAAGGGCATCAAGGCTGACATCCTCACCAGCGATAATCGAGACGAGCGGCATAGTAAACAACAAGATTTGCGCATTGGGGTTATCAATATTCTCTGCGTGGTGGACATCTTCAACGAAGGGGTTGATATCCCGGAAGTCGATACCTTGCTGTTTTTACGACCAACGGAAAGCCTCACCATCTTCTTGCAGCAATTAGGGCGCGGCCTGCGGCTGGCGAGCGATAAAGAGTGCTGCACCGTGTTGGACTTTGTTGGCAATGCCCGTGCTGAGTATGACTTTGCCCAGAAATTCCGGGCACTGGTGGGTAAAACTAATAAAGCGATCAGCCACGAGATCAAACAGGGCTTCCCTCACGCCCCCTTGGGCTGCCGCATCGAACTCTCAAAACAGACCCAAGAGTTAATTCTGAGCAATATCAAAAAGGCGACCCTCAATACCTCACGCCTCATGGGCCTGATCCGCCGTTTCTCATTGGATTGTGATTTACCACTGACGCTGGCGAACTTTTTGAAGTTCTACCCTCACATCAGCCTTGAGGAGATCTACAAGCGCGGCAATTGGAGCACCTTGGTCAAACAGGCCCGCAACCATACCATTTCTGAAATGAGCGATGAGAAGTTGTCGACTCTCTACACCCGGGCCATCAAAACCCGGCTATTGGGCTGCGATGCGCTCCATTACTTGAACTTCTTACAAACCTTGGTGGCAGACGCATTTACCTTAACGGCCAAGCACGATGCACGCATGGCCCTGATGTGCCACTACGACTTCTGGCAACAGAGCGGCCCCAATGCAGGCTTTAGCTCCTTGGCGCACAGTCTGAAACAACTCAATCAACCTGAATTAAGGGCCGAGCTGGCAGATCTGTTGCCCATGCTGATCAACCGGGTGCAACACGAACAAAGCGCCATGCCAAACCTTCCCGGTAATCCACTGCAACTGCATGCCCGTTATGCCAGAGAGCAGGTGCTGGTTGGCTTTGGCGCGACCACTTTCACGCAGCAACCCACGGCTCGCGAAGGGGTCTATGTCATCGCAGAGCAAAATATCGAGTTGCTGTTCGTGACCTTGAACAAAACGGAACAGCACTTCTCCCCCACTACCCGTTATCACGACTACGCCATCAACGAGTCGCTGTTTCATTGGCAGAGCCAAAACAGCGCTCGCCCAGAACGGGGTAAGGGGCTGAGTTACATAAACCACAGGGCAGAGGGTAAGCGCTTGTTTCTGTTCGTTCGTGAGCAGAGCAAAGATGAATTTGGCCGCACCCTTGGCTTTGTGAACTTTGGTGAGGTGGAGTACGTATCCCACAGCGGCAGTCAACCGATGAACATTAAATGGCGTCTCACTACTCCGATGCCGCCATTTATGTGGAAAGAGGCCGCCAAACTGGCTGTTGGTTAGTAAGGCTTCTCACTCGGTGGGAAGATGACGCAAAACCCACCGGATTCTCGCCCAAAACCCCGGCTAAATTATCCAGTTGCATAATAACCATGCGGCCTTGCGGTTGTTTAACTGGCCCTAACGTCAGATAATACCGCCCGCCTTCAAACCCCGATAACCCGACTTTCAGTGACGGTAATTGATGACTGAGTACCTGCTTTTATTGATCGGCACCGTGCTGGTTAACAACTTCGTGCTGGTGAAATTCCTCGGCCTCTGCCCCTTTATGGGGGTCTCCGGCAAGCTGGAAACCGCCATCGGCATGGGGCTGGCGACCACCTTCGTGATGACCCTCGCCAGTGCCAGCTCCTATCTGGTGGAGCACTATATCCTGCTGCCACTGGATATCGCCTATCTGCGCACCCTCGCCTTTATTCTGGTGATCGCCGTGGTGGTGCAGTTTACCGAGATGGTGGTGCGCAAGAGCAGCCCGACCCTCTATCGCCTGCTGGGGATCTTCCTGCCCCTCATCACCACCAACTGCGCGGTGCTCGGGGTGGCGCTGCTCAGCATCAATGAGCGACACGACTTTATCCAGAGCGTGATCTACGGCTTTGGCGCCGCCACCGGCTTCTCGCTGGTGTTGATCCTGTTCGCCGCCATGCGCGAGCGTCTGGTCGCCGCCGATGTGCCCGCGCCGTTTCGCGGGGTGTCGATTGCCATGATCACCGCCGGTCTGATGTCGCTGGCCTTTATGGGCTTTACCGGCCTTATCAAGATATAACCATGATCCATATTCTCTTTGCCATTCTGGTGCTCACCCTGCTGGCGCTGGCGTTCGGGATTATCCTGGGCTTTGCCGCCGTCAAGTTTCATGTGGAAGCAGACCCCATCGTCGATCAGCTCGATGCCCTGCTGCCCCAGACCCAGTGTGGCCAGTGCGGCTATCCCGGCTGCAAACCCTACGCCGAGGCGCTCGCGGGCGGCGATCAGATCAACAAGTGCGTACCCGGTGGCGAGGCCACCATGCGCAAAATTGCCGACCTGATGGGGGTTGAGCCCCAGCCACTGGGGGGCAGTGACGAGGCCGCAGTGCCGGTCAAGAAGGTCGCCTTTATCCACGAAGATCAGTGCATCGGCTGCACCAAGTGCATTCAGGCCTGTCCGGTGGATGCCATTGTCGGCGCTACCAAGGCGATGCATACCGTGATTGCCAACGAGTGCACCGGTTGCGATCTCTGTGTTGATCCCTGCCCGACCGACTGCATCGAGATGATCCCGGTGCCCACCACGGTCGATAACTGGAAGTGGGATCTCAATAACGTGCATGTTCCGGGCAAGATTCCGGTCAAGATAGTGGAATAAACAGCGGAGCAACCATGCATTCCTTACTCGAACGTATCAAAGCCGGCACGCTCTGGGACTTTCACGGTGGCATTCACCCCGCCGACAACAAGCTGCAATCAAGCCAGAGCCCGGTGGTGGACGCCGGTCTGCCGCCGCGCCTCATCATTCCGCTGCGCCAGCACGCAGGCCCCGCCGGCGATCTGCTGGTGCAGGTGGGCGACAAGGTCAAAAAAGGGCAGCCGCTGACCCGTTATGCCAAGGGGCGGGTCGTCCCTGTCCATGCCTCCACCTCCGGCACCATCACCGAGATTGGCAACCACACGGTTGCCCACCCCTCCGGGCTCGGCGATCTCTGTGTCATTCTCACCCCCGATGGGGAGGATGAGTGGGGCGAGCGCAATGGCAAAGCCGATTACTGGAATCTGGAGCGGGGCGAGCTGCTCGAGCGCATCCAGCAGGCGGGGGTAGCGGGCCTTGGCGGCGCCGTGTTCCCGACCCACAGCAAGCTCGATGGCCGCGGCCAGCTCACCGAGATCCTGATCGTCAACGGGCTGGAGTGCGAACCCTATATCACCACCGACGATCGGTTGATGCAGCAGTATGCCGACGAGATCATGGATGGCATCCGGGTGCTCAAGCACCTGCTCAAACCGAAACTCACCCTGATCGGGGTGGAAGACAACAAGCCCGAGGCGATCGAGCAACTGACCCGTCACGCCACCGATGAAGATGTGCTGGTCAAGACGGTGCCGACCAAGTACCCCTCGGGCGGTGCCAAGCAAACCATCGAGCTGCTGACCGGCCGTCAGGTACCCAAGGGGGGCCGCGCGGTCGATATCGGCATCATGGTGCTCAACGTTGCCACCGTGTTTGCCATCAAGCGCGCCATCATCGACGGCGAGCCGCTGATCGAGCGGATCGTCACCCTCACCGGCGACAGCTTCAAAAAGCCCGGCAACGCCTGGGTGCGCCTGGGTACGCCGGTGCGCTGGCTGTTGCAGCGTTTCGAACTGCAACCGGAAGCGGAGCAGCGGGTGATCATGGGTGGCCCCATGATGGGCTTTACCCTGCCCCACGCCATGGTGCCTGTGGTCAAGGCCACCAACTGCCTGCTCGCGCCGACGCAGGCCGAGCTGCCCGCCCCCGGCCCGGAGCAGCCGTGCATCCGTTGCAGCGCCTGCGCCGATGCCTGCCCGGCCACCCTGCTGCCGCAAGAGCTCTACTGGTACAGCCGGGCCAAAGAGTATGACAAGGCCGAGAAGCTCAACCTGATGGACTGCATTGAGTGCGGCGCCTGCGCCTGGGTCTGCCCCAGCGAGATCCCGCTGGTGCAGTACTACAAGATCGCCAAAGACGACATTCGCGAAGCCCGCGCCGAGGCCGAAAAAGCCGAACGCGCCAAGCAGCGTTTCGAAGCCAAGCAGGCCCGTTTCGAGCGGGAGAAAGCAGCCCGCGAAGCGCGCCACGCCGAAGCCGCCGCCCAGCGCCGTCAGACCATGACGGCCACAGGCGGGGAAGATCCGGTAGCCGCCGCACTGGCCCGTATCAAGGCCAAGCAGGATGCGCCCATCACAGCCATTGCCGCCACCGCCGAGGGCTTGCCTGACAACAGCGCCGTGATTGCCGCTCGCGAAGCCCGCAAACGGGAAGCGGAGGCGCGCCGCGCCGCCAAGCTGGCCAAGAGCGCAAACAGCGAAACAGCCGCTGCGGCGCAACCCGCCGAGGCGGTTGACCTCGCCAGCGATCCCAAGAAAGCGGCCATCGCCGCCGCACTGGCGCGCGCCAAGGCCAAGAAAGCCGCTCAGGCTGGCGATAGCGCCGAGCCTGTGACTGCCGAAGCCGTTGCTGCGCCTGCGGTAGATGCTGATCAGCAAAAAGCAGAGGTTGATCCGAAAAAAGCAGCAATTGCCGCCGCCATTGCCCGTGCCAAGGCCAAAAAGGCCGAGGCGAATGGTGAAGCGGTAAGCGCAGCCAACGGCACGGCAGCCGAGGTCAACACGCAAAATGATGCCCCTGTCGATCCCAAGAAAGCTGCAATTGCTGCCGCGATTGCCCGGGCCAAGGCCAAAAAGGCGGCCCAGCAGGGCGACAGCGCTGAGGGCGATCTGACCGCAAATGCTGGCACCAGCGAGCCCGCTGCAACCCAAAGCGATGCGCCATCTGCTGTCAGCGAAGCGGTTGATCCCAAGAAAGCTGCTATCGCTGCTGCCATCGCCCGGGCCAAGGCCAAGAAGGCGGCCCAGCAGGGTGACAGCGCAGAGGGCGAACTGACTGCAAACGCAGGCACCAGCGAATTCGCTGCAACCCAAAGCGATGCACCATCTGCGGCCAGCGAAGCGGTCGATCCCAAGAAGGCGGCTATCGCAGCTGCCATTGCCCGCGCCAAGGCCAAAAAGCTGGCCCAGCAGGGCGAAAGTGCCGGTGTTGAGGATGCGAAGAGTGAGCCAGCTGCCAGCGCACAGACCCGCGACGTGGCGGTAGCCAAGAGCGAAGTAACCACCAGCCACAGCGATACGGCTGCAAGTGAAGCGGTCGATCCCAAGAAGGCCGCTATCGCCGCAGCCATCGCCCGGGCCAAGGCAAAAAAACTGGCCCAGCAGAGCGCAAGTACCAGTGCTGAGGTAGAAAATGCCGGTGCTGAGGTAGAAAGTGCCTCTACTCAGGTAGAGAGTGCCGGAACTGAGGGTGAGCGCGCACCGGCCGAGCCGATGCAAAGCGATGCAGCCAGCAGTGAGCAACCACTTGCCGTCACTGCCGTGCCTGAAGCGAACGCTCCTGCAGCTGATGCCCCGGTTGATCCGAAAAAAGCGGCCATTGCAGCCGCGGTGGCCCGCGCCAAGGCGAAGAAGCTGGCGGCCGAGGCAGCCAGAGCCGCAGAGACCGCCGCTGAAGATGCCCCGTCAGCCGACCGAACAACCACAAGGTAATCGACAGACTCATGTTCAATATTGCGACTGCGCCGTTTGCCCATAACCGCAAACAGACCCGAACCCTGATGCTGCTGGTGATCCTGGCCTGCGTGCCGGGCTTGCTGGCCCAGACCTGGTTCTTCGGCTGGGGCTCCTTTATCCAGATCCTGCTGGCGCTGGTCACTGCGCTGCTGTGCGAGGCGCTGGTGCTCAAGCTCCGTGGCCGCGCCATCAAGCCTGCCCTGATGGATGGCAGTGCGGCGCTCACCGCCGTGCTGATCGGTCTCTCCCTGCCGCCACTGCTGCCGTGGTGGATGCTGGTGGTGGGCACGGCCTTTGCCATCATTGTCGCCAAACACCTTTACGGCGGACTGGGTCAGAACCTGTTCAACCCGGCCATGGTCGCCTATGTGCTGCTGCTGGTCTCCTTCCCGGTGCAGATGACCAGCTGGCTGCCGCCGGAGAGCGTGCGCGCCTACAGCCTCGGCTTTGGGGATGCGGCGTCGGTGATCTTCACCGGCTTTAGCCTCGACGGCTACAGCATGGCCCAGCTCAAGCAGGGGGTGGATGGTCTCACCATGGCAACTCCCCTCGATACCCTGAAAACCGGCCTGACTCAGGGGCTCACCACCGGCGAGATCCTGAGCGGCCCGCTGTTTGAGGGTTGGGGCGGAATCGGCTGGAGCTGGGTCAACCTCGGCTATCTGCTGGGCGGCCTGTTCCTGCTGCAACAGAAGGTGATCAACTGGCGCATTCCCACCGCCATTCTCGGTGCCCTGCTGGCGGCCTCCACCATCGGCTATCTGGTGAGCCCGGATGCGACTGCCACGCCCATGTTCCATCTTTTTAGCGGCGCGACTATGCTGGGGGCCTTCTTTATCGCCACCGATCCGGTCAGCGCCTGCACCACCCCACGCGGCCGACTGGTCTATGGCGTGCTGATCGGGGTGCTGGTCTACATCATTCGCCGCTTTGGCGGCTATCCGGATGCCTTCGCCTTTGCCGTGTTGCTGGCCAACCTTTGTGTGCCGTTTATTGACAGCCTGACTCGCCCGAAAGTGTATGGAGCTCGTCGCCAATGATGTTTCTGCCCTTTTCCCCCATCACAGCTGACGGAGCCCGGACATGTTAAAGAGCATGCGCAAGAACGGCCTTATTCTGGCGATGTTTGCGCTGGGCTGTACCGCGCTGGTGGTACTGACCAACGAGCTGACCAAGGATAAAATCGCCCACCAGCAGCAGCTGGAGAAGCAGCAGACCCTCTCGGTATTGCTGCCGGAGGGGAGCTATGACAACGATCTGGTGGCCAGCTGCAAGCAAGTCACCAGCAGGAAGTATCTCGGCAGCGATCAGCCGCAGGCCCTCTATACCGCCAGCAAGAATGGCGTGGTAACCGGCTATGCGCTGGAGGCGATCGCGCCGGATGGCTACAGCGGGGCGATCCGCATCGTGGCGGGCTTTGATGCCAAGGGCACCATCACCGCCGTGCGTGTGCTCGCTCACAACGAGACCCCGGGCCTCGGTGACAAGATCGAGCTGAAGAAATCGGACTGGATCAACAGCTTTGCCGGAAAATTCCTGACCCATGACAACGAACCCCAGTGGGCGGTGAAGAAGGATGGCGGCGAGTTCGATGCCTTTACCGGCGCCACCATCACCCCGCGAGCCGTGGTCAAGGCGGTGAAGAACCTGCTTAAACTGCAGCAGGAGCAACCCGAACTGCTCAGCAACGCCCCGGCTTGTCCGGCGGCGAACTAACGGAGTCGAGCCATCATGAACCAGATGGAACAGATTGAAACGGGCGCAACCCCGATTGCCGAGCTGGAAAGCCGCAAAGGCGAGCTCAAGGAGCTGATGAGTCAGGGGCTGTGGAAGAACAACCCCTCGCTGGTGCAGGTGCTGGGGCTCTGCCCGACCCTCGCCGTCTCCTCCACCTTTACCAATGCGCTGGGGCTAGGCCTTGCCACCATGGCGGTGCTGGTCTGCTCCAACCTCGCCGTCTCGCTGGTGCGCAACTGGGTGCCGAAGGATATTCGCATCCCGGTCTATGTGATGATCATCGCCTCGCTGGTGACCAGTGTGCAGCTGCTGATGAACGCCTACACCTATGGCCTCTATCAGGCGCTCGGCATCTTTATCGCCCTCATCGTCACCAACTGCGTCATCATCGGCCGCGCCGAGGCCTATGCCTCCAAGAACCCGCCGCTGCTGGCGGCCCTCGACGGCCTGATGATGGGCCTTGGCTTTACTCTGGTGCTGCTGGTACTGGGCGGCATGCGCGAGATCATCGGCATGGGCACCCTGTTTGATGGTGCCGAGCTGTTGCTGGGCGAGTGGGCCAAATCCCTGCGCATCGAGCTGTTCCACGCCGATGCCAGCCTGCTGCTGGCGATTTTGCCGCCGGGCGGCTTTATCGGGCTGGGGCTGCTGATCGCCGCCAAGAACGCCATCAATGACTGGCGTGATCGCAAACAGGCCGCTACCGTAGCCCACTGCAACGTTGCCCCGGCCCGCGTCCGGGCGACCGAGCTATGATCGGACGCAAGGCATGAACAACCAGAAACGCAGAGAGATCCTCGAGCGGCTGCGGGCAAACAACCCCCACCCCACCACAGAGCTCAACTTCAACTCGCCGTTCGAGCTGTTGATCGCCGTGCTGCTCTCGGCGCAGGCGACCGATGTCAGCGTCAACAAGGCGACCGACAAGCTCTATCCGGTGGCCAACACCCCGCAGGCAATGCTGGAGCTCGGGGTGGATGGGCTCAAGGAGTACATCAAGACCATTGGCCTGTTCAACACCAAGGCCGAGAACGTCATCAAGACCTGCGCCATCTTGCTGGAGCGCCACGGCGGCGAGGTGCCGGAGAATCGCGAAGCGCTGGAAGCCCTGCCGGGTGTCGGCCGCAAGACCGCTAACGTGGTACTCAACACCGCCTTTGGCTGGCCCACCATCGCCGTCGATACCCATATCTTCCGGGTATCGAACCGCACCGGCTTTGCGGTAGGCAAGAACGTGGTTCAGGTGGAGGAGAAGCTGCTCAAGGTAGTGCCCGCCGAGTTCAAGCTGGATGTCCACCACTGGCTCATCCTGCACGGGCGTTACACCTGTCTGGCTCGCAAGCCCCGTTGTGGTTCTTGTATCATCGAGGACTTGTGCGAATACAAAGAGAAGGTCTATCCAGAGAGCTGAATGACTGGGCGCCACAACCGTCCTACCTGTCTCGCTCGCAAACATCCGCTGCAGTGGTTCCTGTATCATCGAGGACCTCTGCGAATACAAAGAGAAGGTCTATCCAGAAAGCTGATAGCCTCGCAACCGAGATTGAAAGCAGTACACATCACCAACCCGGAGAACTGAGCAATGAGAATTCTGCATACCATGCTGCGTGTCGGCGATCTGCAACGCTCCATCGACTTCTACACCCGCGTCCTCGGCATGAAGCTGCTGCGCAAGAGCGAGAACAGCGAGTACAAGTACACCCTGGCCTTCGTCGGCTACGGTGACGAGAAGGATGAAGCGGTGATCGAGCTGACCTACAACTGGGGGGTGAGCGAGTACGAACTGGGCTCCGCCTACGGCCACATCGCGCTGGAAGCGGACGACATCTATGCCACCTGCGAAGCACTGCGCGCCGCCGGTGCCAAGATCACTCGTGAGCCGGGCCCGGTCAAGGGCGGCACCACCGTCATCGCCTTCGTCGAAGATCCGGACGGTTACAAGATTGAACTGATTGCCAAGAAAGATGCCGGTACTGGCCTCGGTGACAGCTTCTAAGCTGCCCTAATCCCGCTGCCGAATGGCAGGATCAAAAAAGAGCGCATCTGCGCTCTTTTTTATGCCTCTTTGCCGGGGACAGCACTAGATCTCGCCATTGCGCCCCATGCTGATCACCACCCGCCGGTTCTTGGCACGCCCCTGTTCGGTTTCGTTGGAGGCGACGTGCTGCTTCTCGCCATGCCCCTCCACCGAGATCTTGCCGGGATCGATCCCCAGATCGACAAACACCTTCTTGATGGCATCGGCCCGCTTCTCGGAGAGTTTCAGGTTCGGCCAACGGCCGCCATAGCTGTCGCTGTAGGCGTCAATTACCACCACATCGATGCTCTTGTCCGCCTTGATAAACTCGCTGATCATCGCCAGCCGCCGCTTGGAGGGGATGGAGAGCTGATCGCTGTTTTTGTCGTAGGTGAGCACGCTAAAGGCGATATCGTTAAAGCTGTAGGGCAAGAGCCCACTCAGACAATCTATAAAGGCCTGATATTTAACCCGAAAGTTAACCGACGAGAGGGACACTCGCACCGCGCGGTTCTGGCGATACCAGTCCCGATACTGGAAAGTGGGCATCCGCCCCCCCTCCAGCTCGTCGAGCATGGTCCAGGCCGTCTGCCCCTCCACCAGCCCATCGAACTGCTGATAGAAACGCAGTTGACTCACTTCTCGCCCGGCTATTCCCGGGCGCCATACCGGCGGCATGATGCCAAGGCTCACCGTCTGGGTCTGGGCCTGTGGCCGCTTGCCCTTGAGCTCGAAGTCGAGGTTGATCTTGCGCCCGGCACGGCTGACAAACGCCCCCGTTCCCCAGTTGGGAATAGGATGCTCGAGGCGACACTCAATCTGGGTATCGGAGGTCAAACGCCAGACGGATTGATCCAGACCGGCACCAAATTCGGTAACCCCAGCCTGTAACTGCATACTCACGGATATGCTGACCAACCCCAACACCCAAGCGTTCAATTGCTTGCCCTCCACACGATCTCACAAGGGGTATCGGCCAGGGAGGGACAAGCTTTAGCTCAAATGGATCAGTGTGGAGAGGCTCTCTCCAGCAACTTGAAGCTGGCAATGCGTCCAGCCAACTCCCGAGCCAACTGATCCAGTTCGACACTATTCTGCTGCAGGGTGACCGAGTGCTGGCGATGGGCCTCGTACACTTCGCGGATGGTCATTACGTTGTGCTGGATATCGTCCGTTACGTAGCGCTGCTGCTCGGTTGCGGTAGCTACCTGCGCAGTCATGTCACTCACCTTGCGCACCTCATTGACGATGTCGGTCAGCTCGTGACCCGCCCGCTGCGCTTCACTGACACTGAGACCCGCCTGCTCGCTGCCCGACTGCATGGCCACCACCGCCTGACGGGCCCCCGCCCGCAAACGGGAGAGCATCTGTTCGATATCATCTGCCACCTGCTGGGTACGGGCAGCCAGTGAACGTACCTCATCGGCGACCACGGCAAAGCCGCGCCCAGACTCACCGGCACGGGCGGCCTCAATGGCAGCATTGAGGGCCAACAGATTGGTACGATCAGAGATCTGCTTGATGAGGTTGAGTGCCTCGACGGCGGACTCGGTATCCTGATGCAGGTTGTTGACCAACAGCCGGGTCTCGTCGAGGGTGCCGGCCACCTGCTCGATGGCGGCGATAGTCTGATCCACCTCCTTGTCCCCCTGCCGGGCACGTCCAATGGCCTGCTGGGTCGCCAGCGAGGTCTGGGTCGCATTGCGAGCAATTTCGGCCACCGTCGAAGCCATTTCAGTTGCGGCGGTGGCAACCAGTTCAACCTGACCAACGCCACGCACCACACCTTCATTCACTTCGGCAATCACCTCGCTGGAGTTGCTGGCACTACGGGTCAATATCTCACAGGAGCGGCGCACCTCCAGCAACAAGCCTTCCAGATGCTGCAGGAAGCGATTGAGATCCCGCGCCAATGCCCCCAGCTCGTCACCCGATTTCCAGTTGACCCTCACCGTCAGATCATTGTCATTGACGAGCCGTGAAAAGGTGCGATGCAGAGCGACGAAGCCCAGATGCACATCCCGCAGCACCTTCCAACTGATAAGAGAGGTCAACAAAAGACAGCACAGAACCACCATTGAGCCCCACCAGAAGTTGCGCTGACTCTCGCTCTCCATCTGCTCAACCCGTTCGAACAGCTGCTGATAGAGCTGATCCTCACCCTGTTTGAGCAGGTCGATCTTCTCGGTGCTCACGGCAAACCATCGCTCCGGATCGACATCAAAGCCCCCCTCGGTCATCTTGTCCAGAGCTAGCTGCTCATATTTCGCGACCTCTGCAATGACAGGGCTCTTCTCTATTTGCTCAAGCAGTCGTTGCTGCGCCGGACTTGCCGCAGCGCGAAAACGTTCCAGATAACTCTGCTGGGCAGAGAGCAGGGACATAAATTGCTGCAAGGTAGCCGGGGTGAAACTCCCTTTGGCAAAAACATTGCTGAGGGTCGCCCGCTCCATCCCCATACGCTCCTTGTTTTGCAAAAATGCGGCGTAGGCATTGGTCTGCAAGGCAATAGCGGCATCCTGGCTACGCAGGCTAATCTCATCCACCACCTTGAGCAGAGAAGCAATCAACTGGCTATAAAAAGCGACCTGATGGGGAGCCTCTATGGCCAGTTTGTCCACCTGATCGCGGATCCCCGTCAACTCGCTCAAACCCAGATCCGCCTGCTCGTGGACGCTCCCCCTCTCCAACCCCTGAAAGCGACTAATGGCTTCATCAACCTGTTGCCGTTGACGTGGCAAGGCATCGGCAAATTTACGCCCTTCAGAGCCAATAAACCCAGCCGACATGCCACGCTCCTTTTGCAGCTCGTGCACCAGCTGGGCGCTGCGTTCGACCACTGTCAGCTGCTGTAGAGCTTGCGCCATCTCATGGGTCACCCGATATCTGTCGTATGCGTAGTGGCTGGCGAAAAACAGCAGCGCCAATAACGGCAGGCAAATTGCCAGCAACATCTTGCCGGCCAATCCGAGTCTGTTCATCCCGCACTCCTGTCATTTTTATCAACGCGTTGAGTATATCCAGCCTGCTCGCTTATGCCGCTGACGACATCTGCCATTGGCCAGAACCATGAGCTGCATCAACCATTTTCTGCAGATGGCCACGCCACCACCCATAGCCCAACCCAATGGTCAGGTCGAGACAGCCAGAGAGAAACTCGCTACAGTAGATTGGGGCGACAGGAGGTCGCTTGTTTAGGGTATCCAGCCATGAAACACCCGCTCTGCCTGCTGTACCGTCTGGGTTGCGCCCTCTTCGCGGCGATCCTGCCCATGGCGTCACTCGCGGCCAGTAACAACCTTGATGATCAGGAGGAGGACTGGGCGCAAAAACGGGCCAATGCGGTGATCTCGCTGATGACTTTCAGCGTGGTACCGGACATCACGGCCAGCAACCTGGATATCGGCAGCAGTACTGGCCAATCTTCGGCGCTCAACATGGGACAACTGGGAGGCGGCGCAACCCTGAGCGAAGCCGTGCCCATCTATCTGGAGGGGGCGCTGGGCTACAGCCGCTACGACCCCCAGTTTGTGATAAGCAATGGTACCGAGAGTCGCACCATACCGACCAAGTGGAATAGCCTGACCGCTTCGGGCGGGATCGGCTGGGATGTCACCCTTCACAAAGATCCGCGTGGCGGCCACTGGGTGCTGCGCCCCATAGCCAACGTCTCGCTCGGTACCATGGCCAGCGACCTGCGGATCGGCAACTGGCTGCTTGATCGTACCAAGGGCTACTCGCTGGACTTTCTCGATGGGGGTCAGCTCAATATGTACGGGCTGGGTGGCTCGCTGATGCTCGATTACGAACTCTTTTCACCGGCCCAGGACATAGATGCCGAACTGCGCTACTCCTATCAGCACCTGCAGAGCTTTGGCGGCACCTCGACCAGCGTCCGTGGTCACGCCGAGGCGGAGAACCTCGGCCTCTATCTGCGCCGCCGCGCCCCGCTGTTCCACTGGACCCTGCTCGACAGGCCGGTGCGCTATGTACTGGAGGGGGCCCATACCGCATATCTGGGGGAGCAACGGGGGTTGCTTGGCTTTGACTCCCTCAACTCCATCGGCGCCGGTCTGGAGCTGGACAGCAGCAAGTACGACATCATTGTCACCCGTACCCGGCTGGTTGCCCGCTACATGTTCAGCCACAACACCTGCGGTTATTCCATCGGGCTGGCCATGAGCTTCTAACCCGGGCTGCCAGAGGAGCATCCACCGAGTTGCACCATGCAGCTATCACCGCCACCATAAAAAACGCCAGCCTTGCGGCTGGCGTTCTCATGCAGGTTGAAGCGACTTATTTCAGATCGAAACGGTCGTTGTTCATCACCTTGACCCAGGCCTTGACGAAGTCTCGGACGAACTTCTCCTTGCCATCTTGCTGGGCATAGACCTCGGCGTAGGCGCGCAGCACCGAGTTGGAGCCAAACACCAGATCAACCCGGGTAGCGGTCCACTTCACCGCACCGCTCTGGCGATCCACGATCTGGTAGCTGTTGCGGCCAGTCGGCTGCCAGCTATAAGCCATGTCGGTCAGGTTGACGAAGAAGTCGTTGCTGAGCACCCCGACCCGGTCGGTAAAGACGCCGTGGGCCGAGCCGCCGTGGTTGGTGCCAAGCACCCGCAACCCGCCGACCAGCACCGTCATCTCGCGGGCGGTGAGCCCCAGCAGCTGGGCACGGTCGAGCAGCATCTCCTCCGGCTGCACCTTGTAGTGCCCCTTCTGCCAGTTGCGGAAACCATCGTGAACCGGCTCGAGGAAGGCGAACGACTCGGCATCGGTCTGCTCGGCGCTGGCATCGCCGCGACCCGGCGCAAAGGGGACGACGATATCAACGCCGGCCAGCTTGGCCGCCTGCTCCACCGCTGCGCTACCGCCCAGCACAATCAGGTCGGCGATGCTGACCGGCTTGCTCAGGGTGGCCTGCAGGGCGATCAGGGCGTTGAGCACCTTCTCGAGGCGAGCCGGTTCGTTGCCTTCCCACGCTTTCATTGGCGCGAGGCGAATGCGGGCACCGTTGGCACCGCCGCGATAATCGGAGCCGCGGAAGGTACGAGCACTGTCCCACGCGGTTGCAATCAGATCTGACGGCGCCACGCCGCAGCCCAGCAGTTTGGCCTTGAGCTCGCTCACCTCCTTATCGGAGAGCTGGTAATCCACCGCCGGAACCGGATCCTGCCACACCATGACTTCGCCCGGCACTTCTGGCCCCAGATAGCGGCTGCGCGGCCCCATGTCGCGGTGGGTCAGCTTGAACCAGGCGCGGGCAAAGGCGTCGGAGAAGAGCGCTTGATCCGCGGCGAAGCGCTCGGAGATCTCCCGGTATACGGGGTCAAAGCGCAGCGCCATGTCCGCATCGGTCATGATGGGGTTGCAGCGGATAGAGGGGTCTTCCACGTCCACCGGGCGATCTTCCTCCTTGATGGCGACGGGCTCCCACTGCCAGGCACCGGCCGGGCTCTTCTTGAGCCACCAGTCGTGGCCCAGCAGCATCTTGAAGTAGCCGTTGTCCCAGCGGGTCGGGTTGCTGGTCCAGGCCCCTTCAAGACCGCTGGTCACAGTGTCACGGCCGATGCCGCGGCTCTCGTGGTTGATCCAGCCCAGCCCCTGCTCGTGCACATCAGCCCCTTCGGGGGCTGGCCCCAGTTTGGCTGCGCTGCCATTGCCGTGAGCCTTGCCAACGGTGTGACCACCGGCGGTGAGCGCCACTGTCTCTTCGTCATTCATCCCCATGCGGGCAAAGGTGACGCGCATGTCGTGGGCGGTTTTCAGGGGATCCGGGTTGCCATCCACCCCTTCCGGGTTGACGTAAATCAGCCCCATCATCACCGCTGCCAGCGGGTTCTCCAGATCCCGTTCGCCACTGTAACGGCTCCCTTCGCTACCGCTCGGCGCCAGCCACTCCTTCTCGGAGCCCCAGTAGACATCTTTTTCCGGATGCCAGATGTCCTCGCGGCCACCGGCAAAGCCGAAGGTCTTGAGCCCCATGGATTCATAGGCAACGTTGCCCGCCAGGATCATCAGGTCAGCCCAGGAGATCTTGTTGCCGTACTTCTGTTTGATCGGCCACAGCAGACGGCGGGCCTTGTCGAGGTTGCCGTTGTCTGGCCAGCTGTTGAGGGGAGCGAAGCGCTGGTTGCCGGTGTTGGCGCCGCCGCGGCCGTCGGTTGCGCGATAGCTGCCGGCGGAGTGCCAGGCCATGCGGATCATCAGGCCGCCGTAGTGGCCCCAGTCGGCCGGCCACCAGGGCTGGCTATCGGTCATCAGGGCATGCAGATCGGCCTTGAGGGCATCGTAATCGAGGCTGTTGAAGGCGTCGGCATAATCGAAAGTCTCATCCATCGGATTGGTCTTGCGGTCATGCTGATGCAGGATGTCGAGGTTGAGGGCATTGGGCCACCAGACTTGATGCTCCTGGCTGGCAGAGGTATTGGCACCGTGGGCAAAGGGGCACTGACCGGCCCCGCTAGCGTGTTTGTCCATCTTCAGATCCTCATTGTGCTCATAATGACGGCGAAACCCTTCGCTTCGCAGTTGAGACTAGCCTACCCCCCACCACCCACTTAAAAAACCGAATAAAAAAGTTCAATTCAATCTGGTTTTACGATTGAACTATCTCGTGTCTGGAGAAAAAGGGAGCTATAGAGCATAGCTCGAGAGCAAAAACCAACCTGATGTGTTTCTTAACCATCATGTCGCCCTTTACATGAAGCACGAAAGACAGGCAAACCATCTGACAGGCTTGGGGAAATGGTCACAGATATGACACGACGAAATTGACAAAAACGGAGTAATTCGGAACTCTCTTACCCCGTGGTCACCCCCACATTCAATAAGCAGTGGACGCCACTTAATCAACGAACGTTCGGCGGGAAAGGCTCTCACCCAGCATGCCTTCACAGACATTCAACAAGCCACCCGACCTTTACGTCATCACGATGCAACAGGGATAGAGATTTTTGCCATGGCCAAGTTTTTGAATACCAGTGCAACCAACTACTTTCTTGAAGAACTTATCAAGGATGCCAAAGAGCGGCTGATCCTGATAAGCCCTTTCCTCAAACTCAACGACAGGATCAAAGAGCTGCTGACCGACAAGAATCGGCTCAAGATCGATGTACGAATTGTCTATGGCAAGAGTGAGCTACAACCGGAAGAGATCAGCTGGCTCAAGGAGCTCACCTATATCCGCACCAGCTTTTGTAAAAACCTCCACGCCAAGTGCTATCTCAATGAGGAGATGTGCATTATCACCAGCTTGAATCTCTACGAATTCAGTCAGGTCAATAACAACGAAATGGGGGTATTGATCCAGCGCTCGGAGGATCACGATCTTTACCGTGATGCCTACGACGAGGCCCAACGGATTATCCGGGTTAGCGACGAAATCCGCATATCCCTGGAGCGGGTGGTTAATGAAGCTGACCCCCAACAACCTTCCGCCAGCGAAGGTGAATCTGTCACTGAAAAACTAACCTCATCCAAACTGGCGCAAAAGTGGGGGATCAAAACCAATGAGTTGTTGGAAAAAATGGTGACTCACGGCTTGCTTGAACTGCGCGACAGCAAGCATTACCTGACAGCCAAGGGTAAAGATGAAGGCGGTGAATTTAGAATGAGCCCCAAATTTGGCCCCTATTTCCTCTGGCCAGAGATGATGAACCCCTTCTAATCCATTGACTGGATAAATGTGAAATGGACTTCACACCTGTGATTGCGGTTCTGCTGGGCCAGCTCTGGTATCTGCTGCCCCTTCTGCTGATTGCCGCCCTGATCAAAACGCCCTGGTTCAAGGGGATGATCGGGGAGGCATTTATCAATCTCGGTATCCGGCTGTTTCTCGACCAGCGGGAGTACCATCTGCTCAAGAACGTGACCCTGCCGACCCTTGAGGGGAGCACCCAGATCGACCATGTGCTCGTTTCGCGCTTCGGACTGTTTGTCATCGAGACCAAAAACATCAAGGGGTGGATATTTGGCAATCCGGCCCACAAGAGCTGGACACAGCAGCTCTTTCGCCGCAGGCACAGCTTTCAAAATCCATTGCGCCAAAACTATCTACACCTGATGACGCTCAAATCCCTGCTGGGGCTAGCGGATCATCAGCTCCACTCGATCATCTACTTTATTGGCGACTGCACCTTTAAAACCCCGATGCCGGATAACGTGATGAATCGCGGACTTATTCGCTATATCAAGGGCAAGAGCACGCCAGTGTTGACCCCTGCCGAGGTCACCCGGGTGATCGAAACCATCCAGCGGGAACGACTGGCCGCCAATTGGCAGACCCATAAGCAGCATGTGGCGCAGCTAAAGGCGCGTCACAACCAACCTGCTATTCCCTCTTCTCCAAGCAATCACGTCAGCATGCTAAAAGAGGATCTCCCCATCCTTCATGACACGAGTCACGCCCAGCAGTGCTGCACAAAATGTGGTTGTGCCATGGTGCTGCGCACAGCACACCGTGGCAGCAACAAGGGGGAACAGTTCTGGGGATGCAGCGCTTACCCGAAATGCCGGCAGATCATCACGCGGTAAGCTGATGATCGCTAAACATCGGAAACAACAAGGGCGGCCAATTGGCCGCCCTTGTTGTGTTTCTTAGCGAATGGTCGCCATCTGCCGCACGCAGCGCTGCTCCCTGTCATCCACCCGCTTGGCAAACCAGGCTGTGGTGAGGTTGCGGGTGATCTTGGGGCTTTTCAGCTGAATGCCCGGCAGGATGGCGCGGGGCAACCGCTTGCCCGCTTTCTGGTCTGCCAGCGTAAACACGCGATGATAGAGGTCGCTCTGGCCAAATTCGGCGGTATCGCCAAGTTTGAGGCTCTGATGGATCGCCTGCTGACTCATGTTGATCCGGCTGGCGATGGTATAGACCGCGAGTTCCGTCTTGCCCGGCAGGTCGGAGTCATAACGGATCAGATCGCCATCTAGAGCCAACGTGGTACCGCTCAAGCGGCTGACGGCGGCCTGAAAGGCGGCATTGCGACTGGCGTACCAGCCGGCGTTGAAATCGGCAAAGCGGTAGAGGGTATCCGGGTAGTCGACGGGATAACCGAAGATATGTTTGGTGCCAAACCAGATGCCGCCGCGACGGGTAAAGACTTCGTGGCGGATGGAATCCTTGATTGGATAGGGGTAGCCACGGGCGTTGGCCTCGGCAAAGGCGATGCTCACCTGCATCGGGCCACCAGTATGCACCGGGTTGAGGTTGCCAAACAGCGTCTTGCCCATCGGCAGCATGCTGATCATGTCTTCGAAGATTTCACTCATCTCCCGCTCGGTACGCAACTTGTCGATCCGCTCGGCGTAGCTCTTGCCAGTGGGCGAGTTGATGGAGAGCGCGGCCCGCACCATAAACTCGGGGATCAGCAGCTTGGCCGCCCGCGAGTTGATCTCCTTCCAGGCGATCTTGCCAAGGCCCGGCACCACGGGGTCGGCCTGATAGGTCGCCTCCTGTTCCGCTACCGCCAGCACGGTACAGACGTTGTGGTCATTGACTGTCACCCCCTGGGTAGTGAGTGCCGTCACCACATCGTTGGCCCACCCCTGCTTGTCAACTACATGGCGGGGCAGAAACCTCACGATGCGGCTCTTCATGTCCGTCGGCTTGCGCGGCTGCATGGCTGGCGGGGTCGCCTTTTTGGCGGGCACTGTCGCGCCCGTTGTGTCGCCAGGCGCCGGGACAGAAGCGGGATCGCTGGCACAACCGGCCAGCAGCAAGGGGATCAGCAGCGCCAGCGTGCGCATGGCAGGGGAAACAGAGAAGAGAGAGAGCGTCATCGAATATCCGGTACTGAGGCTGGAGGCAAACCCGCCCGGCGGCGGGCGCACACATGATGGCTCATTGTAGAGAATTGATCCACAAGGCTAAAGTCCCATCGCCTCGCCCCTCTCCCTGACCAGACAGGGGTTGCCGCAACAGGAGCGCCCCCATATATGACCAGATAACAGGAATGACCCGACAACAGGCATGGGCTTTTATCGAGAGTTGTTTACATTTAGAATGCCGCCGCCAGGA
Source organism: Aeromonas sp. 600774 (assembly GCF_049175075.1). Lineage (NCBI taxonomy): Bacteria > Pseudomonadati > Pseudomonadota > Gammaproteobacteria > Aeromonadales > Aeromonadaceae > Aeromonas > Aeromonas sp. 600774. Next base: position 31,474 of record NZ_JAAKUJ010000010.1, on the reverse strand, counting down.
TGCTCACGGTATGGACCCTATGGATACGCTCACCCATCTCTTTGCTTACGTGCAGCAGTGGCTGCTCACTCCGATCTGGCACTGCCTGACCGGACTGTTTGACTTCAACGGGCGGCTTGGGCTCCCCTTTCTGCTGATATCCGGCCTCATTGCCTACCTCCTCTACCGTGTGCGCCGGCGCCAGCAAGGCCCGGCAGCGGGCAGTTTCGCCGGTTTTCTCGGCGGCCGGGCCCTCTGGCTGCATCCCTCTGCCCTGCTCGATTATCAGTACTATCTGGTGCGCGCCCTGCTCCATGTGGCCCTGATCGTGCCGCTCCTGACCCTGCTTAACCCCTGGCTTTTGCAGGCAACGGATATTACCTCCGCGCTTAACCGTCTGTGGGGGGCGCGTCCCCGTCTGGCCGAGGCGAGCTGGCTGATGATGCTTTATGGTCTCGGGGTATTTCTGGTCAGCGATTTCGTCCACTACTGGCTGCACCGTCTCTTTCACAGCCGCTGGCTGTGGGAGTTTCACAAGGTGCACCACAGCGCCACCGTGCTGGTGCCACCGACTGCCAGCCGCATTCATCTGGTGGAAAAGCTCTCTGAAATCCTGCTCAAGGGGAGCGCGCTCGCCCTCTACTCCGGTGCTTTCTACTGGCTGTGCGGCGGCTCCGTGCGCCCCTACACCCTGTTTGGGGTGGGCTATCTGGTGCTGATCTTCAACTCGCTGGCCGCCAATTTGCGCCATAGCCATATCTGGCTGTCGTTTGGCCCTCGGCTGGAGCATATCTTCAACAGCCCGGCCCAACACCAGATCCACCACAGCCGGGATCCCCGCCACTTCAACCACAACTTCGGTATCAATCTGTCACTGTGGGACTGGTGGTTCGGCACTCTTTACGTCACCAACCACCAGCCAGAGCCACTCACCTTCGGGGTCGGCCCGAAAGACAATGTGCGCTACAGCCGCCTGAGCGCGCTGATCCTGCGCCCCTTTCTGGTCACGGCCCGCAAGCTGTGGCATGCCCTGCCCCGTCCACGCAGCCGCAAGCCACAGCCTGATTTAAGGTAGTTACGCTCTGCGCCCCATAAGTCCGCTCCTCGCAGCCCCCAACCCGTCGTCATAAAAAAGCCCCCGCCATTGCTGGCGGGGGCTTGTCATCTATGCGATGCGAGCATGGCTCGCTTGCAGAGCGTTAGCGGTTGTTCACCCGCTCGTGCAGCTCCTGCACCGAGTTGACGCTGGCAGTGGCATCAACGCTGATGGCCATGCAGGTCGCGAATGCCTCGTTCATGGTGGTGGTATACGCCACCTTGTTCTGCAAGGCGGCGCGACGCAGTTGCTTGGAGTCCTGGATCGCCACCCGCCCTTCGGCGGTGTTGACGATGTAGGTGTACTCGCCATTCTTGATACGGTCGAGAATGTGCGGGCGACCTTCATGCACCTTGTTGACCAGGCGCGGGTTGATGCTCGCCTCACCCAGTGCGACTGCGGTACCGTGAGTGGCATCCAGCTCGTAGCCCAGCTCCAGCAGCTTGGCAGCCAAATCGACCACCTGCGCCTTGTCGCTGTGACGCACCGACAAGAGGGCACGCCCCTCTTTCGGTACAGCGTGGTTGGCCCCCAGCTGCGCCTTGGCATAGGCCTCGGCGAAGCTGCTGCCTACCCCCATCACCTCACCGGTAGAGCGCATTTCTGGCCCCAGCAACGGGTCAACCCCCGGGAACTTGGCGAACGGCAGCACCACCTCTTTCACCGAGTAGTAGGGCGGGATGATCTCTTTGGTAAAGCCCTGTTCTTGCAGCGACTGGCCGGCCATCACACGAGCGGCAATCTTGGCCAGCGGGGCACCGGTCGCCTTGGAGACGAACGGCACGGTACGGGCGGCACGCGGGTTCACCTCGATGAGGTAGATGTCATCGCCCTTGACCGCGAACTGCACGTTCATCAGGCCGATAACGCCGAGCTCCAGCGCCAGCTTGCGCACCTGCTCGCGGATCTCGTCCTGAATCTTCTTGGACAAGGTGTAAGGAGGCAGGGAGCAACCGGAGTCACCGGAGTGGATACCGGCCTGCTCGATGTGCTCCATGATGCCGCCGATGACCACGTCGGTGCCGTCGCAGATGGCATCCACGTCCAGCTCGGTCGCATCGTCCAGGAAGCGGTCCAGCAGTACCGGCGATTCGTTGGAGACGCTCACCGCCTCGGCGAAGTAGCGACGCAGATCCTGCTCGTCATAGACGATTTCCATGGCGCGGCCACCCAGCACGTAGGAGGGGCGCACCACCAGCGGATAGGTGATCCGCTCGGCCAGCAACACGGCCTGCTCCAGCGCGGTGACGGTGCCGTTTTCCGGCTGCTTGAGGCCAAGGCGCTCGACGGCAGACTGGAAGCGCTCGCGGTCTTCGGCGCGGTCGATGGCATCCGGGCTGGTACCGATAATCGGCACACCGTTGGCTTCCAGTGCACGGGCCAGTTTCAGCGGGGTCTGGCCGCCGTACTGGACGATAACGCCCTTGGGTTTTTCGATGCGCACGATTTCCAGCACATCTTCCAGGGTGACCGGTTCGAAGTAGAGACGGTCGGAAGTGTCGTAATCGGTGGAGACGGTCTCCGGGTTGCAGTTGACCATGATGGTCTCGTAACCGTCTTCGCGCAGGGCCAGCGCCGCGTGCACGCAGCAGTAGTCAAACTCGATACCCTGACCGATACGGTTCGGGCCGCCGCCGATGATCATGATCTTGTCGCGGTTGCTCGGGGCCGCTTCGCACTCCTCGTCATAGCTGGAGTACATGTAGGCGGTGTTGGTAGCGAACTCGGCGGCGCAGGTATCGACCCGCTTGTAGACCGGGAAGATGTTGTGGCGGGCACGCAGTTTGCGCACTTCCCCTTCGGCCACACCGAGGATCTTGGCCAGACGGGCATCGGCAAAGCCTTTGCGCTTCAAGGCTCGCAGGAAGTCAGCATCGAGACCGGCCATGCCGCGCTCTTTCACCTCTTCTTCCAGCTTCACCAGGTCTTCAATCTGTACCAGGAACCAGGGGTCAATCTTGGTCAGCTTGAAGATGCCATCCATGGAGAGGCCGGCGCGGAACGCATCGGCGATGTAGAAGATACGGTCGCTACCGGCATCCTGCAGCTCGTGACGGATGCGGGTCAGGGAGTCCGGGGCATTGAGGTCAACCATGGGGTCGAAGCCGGTTTTGCCGGTCTCGAGGCTGCGCAGGGCCTTGTGCAGGGACTCCTGGAAGTTGCGGCCGATGGCCATCACTTCGCCGACCGACTTCATCTGGGTGGTCAGACGGTCGTTGGCACCGGCGAACTTCTCGAAGTTGAAGCGCGGCACTTTGGTAACCACGTAGTCGATGGCCGGCTCGAAGGAGGCCGGAGTACGGCCGCCGGTGATGTCGTTCATCAACTCGTCCAGGGTGTAACCGATGGCGAGTTTGGCGGCGATCTTGGCGATGGGGAAACCGGTCGCCTTGGAGGCCAGCGCCGAGGAGCGCGACACCCGCGGGTTCATCTCGATGATGACCATGCGGCCATCTTTCGGGTTGATACCGAACTGGACGTTGGAGCCGCCGGTCTCGACGCCGATTTCGCGCAGCACCGCCATGGAGGCGTTGCGCATCAGCTGGTACTCCTTGTCGGTCAGCGTCTGGGCTGGCGCGACCGTGATGGAGTCACCGGTGTGGATACCCATGGGGTCGAAGTTTTCGATGGCGCAGACGATGATGCAGTTGTCGTTGCGATCCCGCACCACCTCCATCTCGTACTCTTTCCAGCCAATCAGCGACTCGTCGATGAGCAGCTCTTTGGTCGGCGACAAGTCCAGACCGCGCTCGCAGATCTCGACGAACTCTTCGGTGTTGTAGGCGATGCCGCCACCTGAGCCGCCCATGGTGAAGGAGGGACGGATGATGCAAGGGAAGCCGACCATCTGCTGCACGCCCCACGCCTCTTCCATGTTGTGGGCGATGCCGGCACGCGGGCACTCGAGGCCAATGCTGCGCATCGCCTTGTCAAAACGGGAGCGGTCTTCGGCCTTGTCGATGGCGTCGGCGGTGGCACCGATCATCTCGACACCGAACTCGGCCAGCACGCCATGCTTCTCCAGCGCCAGTGCGCAGTTAAGCGCAGTCTGGCCGCCCATGGTGGGCAGGATGGCGTCCGGGCGCTCTTTCTTGATGATTTCGCGCACCACTTCCCAGGTGATGGGCTCGATGTAGGTGGCGTCCGCCATCTCCGGGTCGGTCATGATGGTGGCCGGGTTGGAGTTGACCAGAATGACGCGGTAACCCTCCTCGCGCAGGGCTTTGCACGCCTGGGCGCCGGAGTAGTCAAATTCGCAGGCCTGGCCGATGACGATGGGGCCGGCGCCGAGGATCAGGATGCTCTGAAGGTCGTTACGTTTTGGCATGAAACTCTTTCCTCTTTTCCTTAGGCGCGATACTGCTTAATCAATTCAATAAAGTGGTCAAAGAGACCGGCACAATCGTGCGGGCCTGGGCTCGCCTCGGGGTGACCCTGGAAGCTGAAGGCCGGTCGGTCGGTGCGATGGATGCCCTGCAGTGACCCATCGAACAGGGAGACGTGGGTGGCGCGCAGGCAATCCGGCAGGGTGTTTTCGTCCACTGCAAAGCCGTGGTTCTGAGCGGTGATCATCACGGTGTTGTCGTCGAGGCTCTTGACCGGGTGGTTGGCACCGTGGTGGCCGAACTTCATCTTGACGGTCTTGGCGCCGGAGGCCAGACCCAGCAGCTGGTGACCCAGACAGATGCCGAACACCGGCGTGTTGGTATTAAGGAAAGCCTTGATGGCGTCGATGGCGTAGTCGCACGGCTCGGGGTCGCCGGGGCCGTTGGAGAGGAAGATGCCATCCGGGTTCATCGCCAGTACCTCGGCGGCCGGGGTCTTGGCCGGTACCACGGTCAGGCGGCAGCCACGGTCAACCAGCATCCGCAGGATGTTGCGCTTGACGCCAAAGTCATAGGCCACAACGTGATATTTCAGCTGGTCAGCATCCGGGGTGACATGCCCCTTGCCAAGCTGCCAGCTGCCTTCGGTCCAGTTGTACGCCTCACCAACCGTCACCTCTTTGGCCAGATCCATTCCCTTCAAACCTGGGAAGGCGCGGGCCTGTTCGAGGGCATAGGCTTCATCGACTTGCTTGCCGGCCAGAATGCAGCCAGCCTGAGCGCCTTTCTCGCGCAGGATGCGGGTCAGTTTACGGGTGTCGATGTCGGCGATGCCAACGATGTTGTGAGACTTGAGGTATTCGGAGAGGGATTGCTGATTGCGGAAATTGGAGGCAAGTATCGGAAGGTCCCGGATGATCAATCCCTGAGCATGGATCTGACTGGACTCTTCATCTTCGCTGTTGGTGCCGGTGTTGCCTATATGGGGGTAAGTGAGGGTGACTATCTGACGTGAATAAGAGGGATCGGTGAGGATTTCCTGATAGCCCGTCATCGACGTATTGAAAACCACTTCACCAACGGAACATCCCTCGGCGCCTATCGACACGCCTTTGAACACAGTTCCATCTTCCAGCACTAGCAATGCAGTGTGATTCAAGACAACCTCCAGTTATTTAGCTTTAAATTCAGCAATTTACCTGGGTGTTGCGGGCTCGGTTCCGGTCTTGGACAGGACTCGAACCCGGCAGATTTCTGGCAAATTGGGCGCATTCTACTTAAAAAAAGTGGCATTTCAACGTCTTTTCTCAGATGAAATGCATCTAAATTCAATAAAAAAGCAACATTACCCATTATCTATGCACTCAACTGCTTTGCAACCCCCTCCAGCGAAAGAAAAGGAAAAACCACCAACAAAAGATGCCGCCAAGCCAGCAATAGCAACAAAAATGAACAAAAAAACCAATTAAAACAATGTTGTTTATTTTTACATAAAAAACATTAATGACAGATTTGACGCTTTTATGATGACAAGAGTGAACATAAAAAATGGAAAACGTTTTTCCTTGTTTGAATTTTTAGTCTCTTCTTTGTCGTGTAAAAAAATGGCTTAATCCGCCATAAAGATGCTCAAATCTGTTACCTGGTGATGACATTCAGGAAGGGAAAATATGGTGGATAAAGCAATAATGTGATTTATAAGGCATTCAGATAAAAATTGAAGGAAGCGAGCCTTTTTACACAAACTCTGGCTGACTGACAGCAAAAACCCCGGCAAGCCGGGGTTTTTGCTGTCAGCTGTAGTACGAAAGTGCAGCACAGAGACATCACTTGAGATTGAGCACGTCCTGCATGTCATAAAGACCGGCACCCTGCTGACCAAGCCACTTGCCCGCGCGCACAGCACCGTTGGCGAAGGTCAGGCGGCTGGAGGCCTTGTGGCTGATCTCCACCCGCTCGCCGATATCGGCAAACATGACGGTATGCTCCCCCACCAGATCGCCGGCACGAATAGTGGCAAAGCCGATAGTGTTGCGATCCCGCTCGCCAGTGATCCCCTCGCGGCCATAGACGGCGCACTCCTTGAGATCCCGGCCCAGGGTTTTGGCGACCACCTCCCCCATGGAGAGCGCAGTACCGGATGGCGCATCCACCTTGTGGCGATGGTGGCCCTCGATGATCTCGATGTCGGTGTAATCCCCCATCACCTTGGCGGCCTGCTCCAACAGCTTGAAGACCAGGTTGACCCCGACCGAGTAGTTGGAGGCGAACACGATACCGATCTGCTTGCCTGCCTCTTTCAGGGCGGCCTTGCCTGCATCGTCAAAACCGGTGGTGCCGATCACCATCTGCTTGTGGTGGGCCAGCGCAAAGGCCAGATTGGCCAGCGTCACCTCGGGGCGGGTAAAGTCGATGATGAGGTCAAACTCATCGCGCACCTTGTCCAGACTGTCGCTGATGGCCACGCCCAGATGGCCCAGCCCATTGAGCTCACCGGCATCAAGACCGATCACCGCCGAGCCCGGCCGCTCCAGCGCAGCCCCGACCACCACGCCATCGGTGTTGGTGATGGCCTCCAGCAGCACCTTGCCCATACGACCATTACAGCCCATCACGGCCACACGGATCGGATTGTCCATCTCCACCCTCTCATCTCTTTTAATTATGGAAAGAGACCGTTTTACCAGCCTGTGCCAGCTTTGAAAAGCCCACAGTGAGCCAGCAGAGACAACCGACAAATAAACGAAATATTTAATTTAATCCGAACATTTAACGGATTTAGTCAGAGTGACAAAATCGAAAGATAAAAACACCTATCCATCTGGACGTCTATCTTGACCTTAAGGGATTGACTCACTACTGTGGGCACCCCAATGCGGCAGGATGCCCGCCCTGTTTTTCCCCTATCCCTATCCGATACAGGCACAAAGCAGTTCATGACAGGAGGTCATTGTTCAATTCCAGAGGAACACATGATCCAGACTCAACCCAGTGCCAGGGCCTTGCTGCCACTTCTGGTTTTTCTCGCACTCTTTATCGGTACCGGTACCTGGCTGACCCTGCAGGGGGTCGAATTCGCCTTCTATCAGCTGCCCGCTCCGGTTGCTGCCTTGCCAGCGGTGATGCTCGCCCTGCTGCTTGGCAAAGAGAGCTTCAACAGCAATCTGGAGACCTTCTTCAAGGGGGTCGGCCACAGCAATATCATGGCGATGTGCCTTATCTATCTGCTGGCGGGCGCCTTTGCCAGCGTGGCCAAGGCCACCGGCGGGGTTGATGCCACCGTGGCGCTAGGTCTCTCCCTCATTCCCGGCTGGGCGCTGTTGCCCGGGCTGTTCCTCATCTCTGCCTTTATTGCTACCGCCATGGGCACCTCCATGGGCACCATAGGTGCCGTGGCGCCGGTCGCGCTGGGCGTGGCGCAGGCGGCCGGTATCGATCCGGTACTGATGGCAGGCACCATTCTCTCCGGCGCCATGTTTGGCGATAACCTCTCCATCATCTCCGACACCACCATCGCGGCCACCCGCAGTCAGGGGTGCGAGATGAAGGACAAGTTCCGCGAGAACTTCAAGATTGCGGCCCCTGCCGCCATCGCGGTGATCCTGCTCTATCTGACCCTGGGCTCAGTGGGTGAATCCCCTGCCAGCGGTAGCGCCATCGAGCTGTTCAAGGTGATGCCTTATCTGCTGATCCTGGGGCTGGCGCTCGCCGGGGTGAATGTGTTTGTGGTGCTGGGGATCGGTATTCTGGCCGCCGGAGCGGTGGGCATGATCAACGGCTACGCCATCGGTCAGTTCAGCAAGGATATCTATCAGGGCTTTACCGGCATGCAGGAGATCTTCCTGCTCTCCATGCTGATCGGCGGCCTCGGCGCCCTGATGGAGCGTCAGGGTGGTCTGGCCTGGATCAGCGAGCGCATCAGCGCCCTGATTGCCCGTTTCACTCGCGAGCACAATGGTGAACAGAACGAGAAAGCGGCCGAGCTCGGCATCGCCGGGGTGGTGAGCCTCACCAACCTCTGCACTGCCAACAATACCGTCGCCATTATCGTTGCGAGCAAGGTGGCCCGGGATCTGGCCGAACACCACGGTGTCACCCCGCGCCGCGCAGCCTCCATGCTCGATATTTTCTCCTGCGTGGTACAGGGTCTGATCCCCTGGGGCGCACAGGCGCTGCTGCTGGGATCCATCTTCGCCCTGTCACCGCTGGCGGTAGTGAGCATGAGTTTCTACCCGATGGCACTCGCGGTAGCGGCACTGATTGCCGTGTTCGTGAAGCACCAGATGCGCGGCAAGGCTGACAAGTAACAGACCAGAGGCTGACGCGCCGACATGCCGTCAACAGGGGCCACACCCTGGCCCTTGTTGACTCACTATCGGATCCGCCAGCATTTACCCCACCGTCCCGGGCATCAGCCGTCCGGGGCGGGAGTTCCCCTGTCCCCCTTAACGTCAAGAGTGAATGTGCTAAGGTAGAGCGCATTCAAGCCATCGATGCGCAGCTATACCAGAGGTTCCCCATGCATGAGTCCCAACCCGAACGTCAATCCCTGCGCCAACTGGTTCGTCAACGCCGCAAAAATCTGAGTCCGGTCGAGCAGCAATTGGCGGCCCAACAGCTGCTGGCCCAGTTCAAGCAACACCCCGAGATCCTCGCCGCCAAACGCATTGCCCTCTATCTGGCCAATGACGGGGAGATCAACCCCTTGCCCACCATCCATTGGCTGTGGGCCCAGCACAAAGAGGTTTACCTGCCGGTGCTCCACCCCTTTACCCCGGGTCACTTGCTCTTTTTGCGCTATACCGCCACCAGCCCCATGGTACGCAACCGCTACGGCATCGAAGAGCCGGAGCTGGATATCCTGCAGGTGGTGCCCCACAGCACGCTCGATCTTATCTGCACCCCGCTGGTCGCCTTCGATGCTCAGGGTAATCGTCTTGGCATGGGGGGCGGCTACTACGATCGCACTCTCGCCATCTGGCATGAGCACAAGCTGGGGCCCAAGCCGCTCGGCATTGCCCACGACTGCCAGCAGGTGGATGCGGTCCCGCAAGAGGAGTGGGATGTGCCGCTGCCCCAGATCATCACCCCAAGCCACTGCTGGCGCTTTGAATAGGCTGTTTTTGGCAGGCAGCCCCTGCTTTGTGCGCGCAAACGCAGAATAAACAGGCAAACGATTTACAAAGTCCCTCTTTTTGCCCCGGAACGTGAGCAACAAGGTCGCGACGGGGTACCGGGTTGGATATAATGCGCCCGCTTTTTTCTTAAGGAACGATCATGACTCAAGATGAAATGAAGAAGGCGGCCGGTTGGGCTGCGCTCAAGTATGTGGTTCCCGGCACCATCGTCGGGGTGGGCACCGGCTCTACCGTCAACCACTTTATCGACGCGCTGGCGACCATGAAGGACGAGATCAAGGGGGCGGTATCCAGCTCCGTGGCCTCTACCGAGCGCCTCAAGGGCTTCGGCATCACCGTATATGATCTCAACGAGATCGACGCCCTCTCCGTCTATGTGGATGGCGCCGACGAGATCAACGCAACCCGCGACATGATCAAGGGCGGTGGCGCAGCCCTGACCCGCGAGAAGATCGTTGCCGCCGTCGCTGACAAGTTCATCTGCATCATCGACAACACCAAGACCGTCGACGTGCTGGGCCAGTTCCCGCTGCCGGTGGAAGTGATCCCGATGGCCCGCGAATACGTGGCCCGCGAAATTCGCAAACTGGGTGGCAACCCGGTGTGGCGTGAAGGCGTGGTCACCGACAACGGCAACCACATTCTGGATGTGAAAGGCATGGCCATTACCGACGCCAAGGCGCTGGAAGTACGACTGAACGCCATCGTTGGCGTGGTCACCAACGGCCTGTTCGCCGCCCGCGGCGCCGATGTTGTCCTGATCGGTACGCCGGACGGCGTGATTACCCAGTAATCCCGACACCGGTAACACAGTGCAGCGGCATCCTCCCTCGCCCGCCAACGCCATTGTGCCAGCCCTGACGCAACAGCGGCGTTGATTGAGCCCCGGGATGGGATATGACCCAAACATTGCACTGTGAATAAATGACGGCGCCTGATGGCGCCGTTTTTATTTATCCCTCAACAAGTTGCATGCGGGTGTTTACAACATTCGTTGATAACTTCAAAGAATTTGACTTTCGTCACAAATATTCCCTCTCCCAAACGTTTTTGCTACTTTACGGTTTTCTTCGCACACCAAATCTGCACTTACGTTTGCACATACAGAGGGATCGTCATGACTGCCAAGTTTTCGTTGGACAAGGATAAAATCAAGGTTCTGCTGCTGGAGGGGGTTCATCCCAACACCGTAGAGACCTTTCGTGCCGCAGGTTACACCAGTGTGGAGTATCTCAAGACCTCGCTCTCCGAAGAGGAGCTGATCGAGCAGATCCGCGACGTCCATTTCATCGGGCTGCGCTCCCGCACCCAGATCACCGAGAAAGTCCTCGACGCCGCCAACAAGCTGGTCGCCATCGGCTGCTTCTGCATCGGTACCAACCAGGTCGAGCTGGAAGCGGCCCAGATCCGCGGTATTCCGGTCTTCAACGCCCCCTTCTCCAACACCCGCTCGGTCGCCGAGCTGGTACTGGGCGAGATCCTGCTGCTGCTGCGCGGCATCCCCGAGAAAAACGCCAAGTGCCATCGCGGCGTGTGGGAAAAACTGGCCAACCGCTCGGTGGAAGCGCGCGGCAAGAAGCTCGGCATCATCGGCTACGGCCACATCGGTACCCAGCTTGGCATCATCGCCGAGAGCATCGGCATGAAGGTTTATTACTACGATATCGAGAACAAGCTCTCGCTGGGTAACGCCATTCAGGTGCCAAGCATGGTCGAGCTGCTCAATATGTCTGACGTCATCAGCCTGCATGTGCCGGAGACCGCCTCCACCAAGAACATGATCGGTGCCGAGCAGCTGCGGATGATGAAACCGGGCGCCATCTTCATCAACGCCGCCCGCGGTACAGTGGTGGATATCGATGCGCTGGCTGACGTCATCAAGAGCGGGCATATCGCCGGCGCTGCCATCGACGTCTTCCCGGTCGAGCCCAAGTCCAATGACGAAGAGTTCCAAAGCCCGCTGCGTGGGCTTGAAAACGTCATCCTGACCCCGCACATCGGTGGCACCACCCATGAAGCGCAGGAGAACATCGGGCTGGAAGTGGCCAACAAGCTGGTCAAATACTCCGACAACGGCTCCACCCTCTCCGCCGTCAACTTCCCGGAAGTGTCGCTGCCGGGCCACAAGGGCTCCAGCCGCCTGCTGCACATTCACCGCAACCAGCCGGGTGTGATGAACCAGATCAACCAGATCTTCGCCGAAGAGGGGATCAACATCGCCGGTCAATACCTGCAGACCAGCAGCCATATCGGTTACGTGGTGATCGACGTGGAGACCGAGCACAGCGAGAAGGCGCTCGCCAAGCTCAAGGAGATCAACGGCACCATCCGCGCCCGCATCCTCCACTGATAGACCCTTATCTGCGCAGCAAAAAGCCCGTCGTGATGACGGGCTTTTTTATGAAGCAGAACCTCAAAACAGCATGGTGGCTTACCACCACCCCAACAGATTGCGGCCTACCAGCGCGCCCCATACCAGAGCGTTCAGGGCCAGCGCAATAAAGACGGCGGCGGAGCCCAGATCCTTGGCACGACCGGAGAGCTCGTGATGCTCGGAGCCAACCCTGTCTACTACAGCTTCAATGGCGGAGTTGAGGATCTCGACGATCACCACCAGCCAGCTGATGACGATAAGCAGCAGGATCTGGTTGAGAGAATCCCCCAGCCAGAAGGCCAGCGGCATCAGCAGCAGGATCAGCATCAGCTCCTGCCGAAACGCCGCCTCGTTAATCCAGGCTGACTTGAGCCCCTTCATGCTGTAACCGGTTGCGTTGATGATGCGGGTGACCCCGGTTGCCCCTGGCTTTGCCACGCTATCTACCTCATTTGGAATCGATTTTGGCCTCACATCCTATCAGAGCCCCCCAAGGTTTCAATCAGGGGACTTTTGCTTTATTTTATCTCTTTGCTTTTTCGCCCCTTGCGGCTGACACCACCCACTCGAGACTTGAGTTGTATGTCCATTCACACAGATGAATTGCGCACCCGTCGCCTGGAGTCACTGATCACTCCGAGCGAGCTCGCACACGCGTTTCCGATCACCGATACCATTGCCCAGAATCTGCTGGATGCCCGTCGCGAAGTGGAAGCCATTCTGGCTGGAGACGATCAGCGCCTGCTGGTCATCGTCGGCCCCTGTTCCATCCATGATCCCGCTGCTGCTCGCGAGTATGCCCTGCGTCTCAATGCTCTGCGCGAGCAGTATAAAGAGAGCCTCTGCATCGTGATGCGCACCTACTTCGAGAAGCCGCGCACCATCGTCGGCTGGAAAGGGCTCATCAACGATCCGCGCCTCGATGGCAGTTTCGATGTCAACGAAGGGCTGAAACTGGCACGCAAACTGCTGGTCGACATCAACGAGATCGGCATGCCCACCGCCACCGAGTTCCTCGATATGGTGACCGGCCAGTATATTGCCGACCTCATCACCTGGGGCGCCATCGGCGCACGTACCACCGAATCCCAGGTACACCGCGAGATGGCTTCGGCCCTATCCTGCCCGGTCGGCTTCAAGAACGGCACCGACGGCAATACCCGCATCGCCATCGATGCGGTGCGCGCCGCCCGTCACAGCCACATCTTCTATTCGCCGGACAAGGACGGCAAGATGACCATCTACCGCACCGCCGGTAACCCCTTTGGTCATGTGATCCTGCGCGGTGGCCACCGCCCCAACTACGACACCGCCAGTGTCGATGAAGCGTGTGAAGCGCTGGCCGATGTGGGCCTGCCGGAGCGTCTGGTAGTCGATTTCAGCCACGGCAACAGCATGAAGGATCACCGTCGTCAACTGCTGGTGGCGCAAGATATCTGCGATCAGCTGCGCCGCGGCCGTACCGGCATCGCCGGCATCATGGCAGAAAGCTTCCTGGTGGAAGGGCGTCAGGATGTGGAGAACGGCTGCGCCGCCACCTTTGGCCAGAGCATCACAGATGCTTGTCTATCGTGGAACGATACCGAAACCCTGCTGGCGATGCTGGCAGAGGCGGCGCAGGTGCGCCTGAGCAAACAGGCTTGAACTGCGAATAAAACCAAAGGGGCCGGTATTTTTGATACTGGCCCCTTCTTCTTGCTATCGGCCGATTACGCTTCGCTAATCGACCCTACATGCGCGCTCTTTCCTATACACCCTACTTATAAACTGGGCATAAACCACACCCGGCCTGCCGCTTCGATGCGATCGGTGCTGATCTGGAATACCTGCGCCAGCAGTGCCTCATCCACCAGCTCGACACCCCCTTCGCGCACCACAGCGCCCCCTTGCAGGCAGAGAATGCGGTCGGCCCAGTCGATAGCCAGATTGATATCGTGGATGGCAAGTACCACCAGCAATCCCTGCCCGGCCAGCTTTTTCAGCAGCCGTAATAGCGCCAGCTGATGATGCAGGTCGAGCCCCGCCAGCGGCTCGTCCAGCAGCAGCACCTTGCCGGTCGGATTGAGGCTCGGCCACACCTGCAGCAGGGTGCGGGCAATCAGCACCCGCTGCTGCTCGCCCCCCGACAACCGGCTGAAGTCACGAGCCAGCAAGGCTTCCAGCTCCAATGCCTCGCACAGTGCGTTTATCGCCTCATTCTGTCTGGCGGGCGCAACCGCCTCATCGAACCCCAGGCTCAACACCTGAAACACCGGAATATGAAACAGCTGGGGCTGACGCTGGGGTAGCATGGCACGCTGCTTGGCAAGCTCGGGCCAACTCAGGTCAGTAAGCACTTCCCCCCCCAGCAGCACTGTGCCATCGGCGGGTAAAATCCCCGCCAGCGCCCCGAGCAGGGTCGACTTGCCACTGCCATTGGGGCCAAGCAGCGCCACCAACTGGCCGCCATGCCAACGGATATTGAGGGGAGAGAGCCGTCCGGCAATGGCGAGCTCGCGCGACTCCAGCAGCGGCGCAGTAGCACCAGAAGAAACCGGCATGTGATCAGCGGGCGACATCGGCATCTTGCCTCAACAACGGGTAAATAAGGTGACTGCGCGCCCCGACCAAATCATGCAGAACCATCAGCAGTTTGCCTCAATAGCAGATAGATAAAGAGCGGCGCCCCCACCGAGGCGGTGATGACCCCGATAGGCAACTCCCCCGCGCTCAGGGTGGATCGAGCAACCAGATCGGCTGCCAGCAGCAGGGCCCCGCCACCGAGCGCCGACGCAGGCAGCAGGAAACGCTGATCGCTACCGCCACAGAGCCGCAGCAGATGGGGCACCACCAGCCCGACAAAACCGATCACCCCGCACAGGGATACCGCCACCCCGGTCAGCAGACAGACCGCCAGCACCAGCCGTACTCGCATCCTGTCGACATCCATCCCCATCAGGCGGGCCTGGGTCTCCCCCAGCAGCAACTGTTGCAGCGCCTTGCCCTGCCAGCAGAGCCAGCCCAGGGTGAGCGGCAGCACCAGCCACCACCAGGCAAACTGCTGGCTGCCGTAAGAGAGGCTGCCCATCATCCAGAACATGAATTCACGCAAGGAGCCGTCGTCGGCAAAGTACATCAGCCAGGTCATGGCGGCATTGGTGAGAATACCGATAGCCACCCCAAACAGTAGCAAGCGGGCATGGCCGAGACGCGCCCGGCGAGCCAGCCGAATGAGCAGCATGGTCACCAGCAGGGCGCCACCGAAGGCCGCCAGTGACAGCCCCCAGCCTGGCAGATAGACACCGAGGGATTTGGCTACCGCCATCGCTACCATGGCAGCCAGTCCTGCCCCGCTTGAGACACCAAGCAGCCCGGGCTCCGCCACCGGATTGTGCAGCATCACCTGCAATACGGCGCCACCACAAGCAAGCGCGGCGCCAGCCAAGAGGGCCAGCAAGGCGCGCGGCAGGCGCAGCTCCAGCAAGATGCGCTGTTCGAGATCGCCAAGGGGCTGCCAGGGCTGCAGCACAAACTCGCCCCAGACGAGGGAGAAGAGAAACAGCAGCAGGGTCAGCAGCGTCAGGCCACAGAGCCAGCGCCGCTGCCAGCGCTGCTGGCGGGCGATAAGGGAGAGGTACAAGGATGATCCCCGAATAACAAGGCTTCCCCCCAGCCCTGTCACAGCGCCGGGGAGAAGCAGGAAAAGGGCATGATAACAGTGGCTTGCCACCCAAGGTCAAGGCTGGTAACGCTTGGCCATCACGCTTATCTCGCCGCTGGCCACCAGATTTTGCAGCGCCACCAGCAAGGGCTGGCGCAGCGACTGGTGAGGTGAGTGCTTGCTCATCCCCAGATAGAGGGTCACCGGCGTGGCGGGACGGTAGTCCGCCTTGCCTATCCGGCTGGCATTTCCCTGACTCAGGGCATAGTCCACCTGACAGTCGGTGCCAATCATCAGCGGCAGGTGACCGCGCTGCACCATGCGCAGCAGCTGATCTTCGGTGGGTACTCCGTGCTTGTCGAGGCGGCTGTCACTGTTGAAGGGCTCAAAGTAGGCGGAGTTGAGCACATAGCCCACCTTCACCCCCTGCAGATCGCGGTATTGGTGGATCCGGGCCACATTGACCGGCTGACCATAAAACGCGGGCCAGCACTGGTAGTAGGCAGGCTGCAGATAGTCGATAAACTGCGCCCGCTCGGCGGTATAGGCGAGGCCAATCATCAGATCGACCTGACCGGTCTGCATCTGCTTGAGCGCCCTGCCCCACGGCATCCGTCGTACCTGCAACTCAATGCCGCTCGCCTGTTGCAACCGGCGCAGGATGTCCATGTCGAGCCCCTGCAACCGGCCATCCGCTTGCAGGATGCGAAATGGCGGCCACAGATCGGTGGCCACCGTCAGCGTCGGGGCCGCACGCACCGGCATGGCAAATAACAGTAACAACACAATCCCGCATAACTTGCCCATCCCGTCGCATACCTCGCACGGCTTATCCTGTTGGTTAAAAATACCCTCCCGCACCACGTATGAAAACCCGTGGTTCAGGGATAAAATGCGCCGGATTTTCAAGGAGAACCCTATGAACCCGATTTTCACCAGTATCGGTCTGCTGCTCTGCAGCAACGTCTTTATGACCTTCGCCTGGTACGCTCACCTCAAGAGCATGAACCATAAACCCTGGATCATTGCCGCCCTGGTGAGCTGGGGTATCGCCCTGTTCGAATACCTGCTGCAAGTGCCCGCCAACCGCATCGGCCATACGGTGATGAGCGTGGGCCAACTTAAAATCCTGCAAGAAGTGATCACACTCACCGTATTCGTCCCCTTCTCTATCTTCTATCTCAAAGAAGATCTGAAATGGGACTATCTCTGGGCAGGGCTCTGCATTCTCGGTGCGGTCTTTTTTGTCTTTCGCGAGAAACTGACCGGCGCCTGAGGCTGTACACTCAATATCATCCCGCTCATGGCATCTCATTGATCGACGAGGCAAAAAAATGGAATTGCGAGACATGTTACAGATCCTGGCCAAGCAGGATGGCTCAGACCTCTATCTGTCGACCGGCGCGCCCCCCTGCGCCAAATTTAACGGCGGCCTGCGCCCCCTCAACGAAACGCCGCTGGAGCCGGGTGAAGTGGCGCGGATCGCCGCCGAGATCATGGATGGCGAGCAGAAGCAGCAGTTCGAGAAGGATCTGGAGATGAACCTCGCCATCTCCCTGCCCCAGATCGGCCGCTTTCGGGTCAACATCTTCAAGCAGCGCAACGAAGTCTCTCTGGTGGCCCGCAACATCAAGACCGAAATCCCCCGCTTTGAAGATCTCAAACTCCCGCCTGTGCTGCTCGACACCATCATGGAGAAACGCGGTCTGGTGCTGTTTGTCGGCGGTACCGGCTCGGGTAAATCTACCTCGCTGGCAGCGCTTATCGACCATCGCAACCGCAACAGCGGCGGCCACATCATCACCATCGAGGATCCGGTGGAGTTCGTTCATCGTCACCGCAAGAGCATCATCAATCAGCGGGAAGTGGGCGTGGACACCCGCAGCTTCCACGCTGCGCTGAAAAACACCCTGCGTCAGGCGCCGGACGTCATTCTTATCGGCGAGATCCGCGATCGCGAGACCATGGAGCATGCGCTGGCCTTCTCCGAAACCGGCCACCTTGCCATCTCCACCCTGCACGCCAACAACGCCAACCAGGCGCTGGATCGAATCATCAACTTCTTCCCCGAGGAGCGCCGTCCACAACTGCTCAACGATCTGGGCAACAACCTCAAGGCCTTTGTCTCCCAGCGTCTAGTGAAAACCACCGATGGCGGCCGCCGGGCCGCAGTGGAGATCATGCTCGGCACCCACACCATCCGCGACATGATCAAGCGCGGCGAATTTGGCGGCCTCAAAGAGGTGATGGAAAAGTCCAAAGCCCTCGGCATGGTCACCTTCGACAGTGCCCTGTTTGATCTGGTGGTGGAAGGGGTAATTGAGGAAGAAGAGGCGGTGAAGAACGCCGATTCGGCCAACAACCTGCGCCTCAAGATCAAGCTGTGGAAGGAGAAGGGACAGATAGCCAGCAGCAGTGATGCCACCGGCTGGAGTCTGGAGCCAACAAAGGATGAAAAGGACGATCTCTTCTGATCGCTCCCTCCCGTGCCTCAACAGGCACGGGGGCATTATCTCCCTCTCACACTTTCGCAAAGTGTCTTCCAGACCACTTAACACCAACGGCGAACGCGCTGGCAATACGCCACATACTCGTCACCAAAGCGGGCGCTTAGCAGCCGCTCCTCCGGCATGATCTGAAAGCGAGTTAACCAGGCCACCAGCACGATTGGCCCAACCCAGACCCACATCCCGCCGAGATAACAGCCCCAGGCGGCCAGCCAGCAGAGCAAGCCCAGATACATGGGATTGCGGCTGACACGATAGACGCCACAGGTCACCAGACGGCTGGTGTGCTGCGGTTTGGTGGGGCTGACCGTGGTCTGGTGGTGACGAAACCGTTGCAGGGCCCCAAAGCCCATGATGGCCCCCGCCACGACCAGCACAGCCATCAGCGTCATTGCCCAGATACCGGGCTGGCTCTCCCCTCTTAGCCACCACATGGCCCCTGCACAGAGCAGGAAGATCAGCGGTGGTGGAAAACGTAACTCAAGATTGACCATTTTCTTCCCCTGACGAGTGTCGGCCGAACCCGTGTTGCGGTAGACTCCCAACCAGTCAGCACCTGTTGAGAGTGACAAAGATCATAATAATAACAACAAGTTGTGGTTAAACCACCACCAATGTGGCCGACCCCGTCCAAACTATCCAACGCGAACAACAAAAAGGAATCACCATGCACAAGAAAACTCTGCTGGCTACCCTGATCTTCGGCCTGCTCGCGGGCCAAGCCGTTGCGGCTCCCTATCTGCCCCTTGCGACGGATCATCGAAACGGCCAGGAGCAAACCGCCAGCAACGCCTGGTTGGAAGTGGATCTGGGCGCCTTTGAACACAATATCCAGACCCTCAAGGATCGTCTCGGTGACAAAGGCCCGCAGATCTGCGCCATCATGAAGGCCGACGCTTATGGTCATGGCATCGACCTGCTGGTCCCCTCCGTGGTCAAGGCCAATATCCCCTGCATCGGCATCGCCAGCAACGAAGAGGCGCGCGTCGCCCGCGAGAAGGGCTTTACCGGCCGTCTGATGCGGGTGCGTGCTGCCACCCCGGATGAAGTAGAGCAGGCCCTGCCCTACAAGATGGAGGAGCTGATCGGCAGTCTGGTCAGTGCCCAGGGTATCGCCGATATCGCCCAGCGCCACCACACCACCATTCCGGTGCATATCGCGCTCAACTCCGCCGGCATGAGCCGCAACGGCATCGACCTGCGTCTGGCCGATGCCAAGCAGGATGCGCTGGCCATGCTCAAGCTAAAGGGGATCACCCCGGTCGGCATCATGACCCACTTCCCGGTTGAGGAGAAAGAGGACGTCAAGATGGGGCTGGCCCAGTTCAAACTGGACTCCCAGTGGCTACTGGAAGCGGGCAAGCTGGATCGCAGCAAGATCACCATCCACGCCGCCAACTCCTTCGCCACCCTGGCCGTGCCGGACGCCTACTTCGACATGGTGCGCCCGGGCGGCCTGCTCTACGGTGACTCCATCCCCTCCCACACCGAGTACAAGCGGGTGATGGCATTCAAGACCCAGGTCGCCTCGGTCAACCACTATGCCGCGGGCAACACCGTCGGTTATGACCGCACCTTTACTCTCAAGCGTGACTCCTGGCTCGCCAACCTGCCGCTGGGCTACTCCGATGGCTATCGCCGCGCCCTCAGCAACAAAGCCTATGTGCTGATCCAGGGTCAGAAGGTACCGGTGGTCGGCAAGACCTCCATGAACACCATCATGGTGGACGTGACCGACCTGAAGGGTGTGAAACCCGGTGACGAGGTGGTGCTGTTTGGCCGTCAGGGTGACGCCGAAGTGAAACAGGCGGATCTGGAGGAGTACAACGGCGCCCTGCTGGCGGACATGTACACCATCTGGGGCTACACCAACCCCAAAAAGATCAAACGCTGATCACGCGATATGAAAAAGGGCTCCCGCGGGAGCCCTTGTTGTTTGGTATTAAATAATGTTGCGTTTAAGCGGCCTTTTTACGGGTCACAAACAGACTCAGCCCCATGGATGCCAGCAGGATCAACGCGACTACGCACAGTGCTATGCCGGTCGGGATCTTGAAGATATCCAGCAGCAGCATCTTGACCCCGATAAACATCAGGATCAGCGCCAGACCGTATTTGAGCAGGGCGAAGCGATCAGCCACACCCGCCAGCAGGAAGTACATGGCACGCAGACCCATGATGGCGAAGATGTTGGAGGTCAGCACGATGAAGGGATCCGTGGTCACCGCGAAGATGGCCGGGATACTGTCCACCGCGAAGATGAGATCGCTCACCTCCACCAGCACCAGAATGAGCAGCAGCGGGGTGGCATAGCGCACACCGTCACGCCAGACGAAAAACTTCTCCCCCTCCAGCGTCTCGGTCACCTTGAAGCGACGGCGCATCCAGCCCAGCAGCGGGTTATTGGCGAGATCCGGCTCCTTGTCGGCCGCCCACAGCATTTTGGCACCGGTCAGCAGCAAGAAAGCGCCGAACAGGTAGAGGATCCAGTGGAACTGCTCGATGAGCCAGCTGCCCGCGAACACCATACCGGCACGCATCACGATGGCACCCAGTACCCCGTAGAGCAGCACCCGGCGCTGTAGCTCGGCCGGAATGGCAAAGTAGCCGAACAGCATCAGCCAGACGAAGACGTTGTCCACTGCCAGCGCTTTCTCGATGAGGTAGCCGGTGAGGAACTCCAACCCCTTCTGGTTGGCGATTTCACGGCCCGCGCTGTGATCCAGCCAGAGCCAGATAGCCAGGTTGAAGAGCAGGGCAACACTGATCCATATGAGGGACCAGACGCCCGCCTCTTTGAGAGATACCTTGTGTGACTTGCCGCCACCGACAAAGCGTATGTCTATCCATAACAGGACCAGCACTATGCTGAAGAAACCGGTCCACATCCACCATTCACCCATGTTCACTTCTCCCAAAAACGACAAAACCCACGACCGAGAGGCGTGGGTTTGCGTTTGGAGCAGATACACCTTGCCTCTCGGCAAGGTCTCACTTACAGCTGATTTGCATCGACTGCCCGGCTGCCGGGTGCACTGCAGGAAATGGGTGCACCGTAATGACGACAAACCGGCGAGAAGTTACTCCCCTTGTTGCGCGGATAGTAGCAGCGGTAAAAGATAACGCCAAGAGGCATCTTCACTACCGCCAGAAATAAATCGGGGCCCCATCAAGGAGCCCCGCAAACAGGTTCAACACATCCCCATCAGAGCGGGTCGACCTTGAGGCAGGAGACCGCGTGATCAAAGTTCCCCTCAAGCACAGGACGGGTCTTGGCGCACTCGGGGCCAGCCACCGGGCAGCGGGTGCGGAACACGCAACCGGACGGCGGGTTCATCGGTGAGGGCAAGTCGCCCTCCAGGATCTGGATCACCTTGTTGCGCTCCAGCTCAGGGTCCGGGATCGGCACCGCTGACATCAGCGCCTTGGTATAGGGGTGCAACGGGTTGGCGAAGATCTCCTTGCGAGTCCCCAGCTCAACGGCGTTGCCCAGATACATCACCAGCACCCGATCGGAGATATGCTTGACCACCGACAGGTCGTGGGCGATGAAGATAAGCGACAGCCCCATCTCCTTTTGCAGGGATTTGAGCAGGTTAACCACCTGCGCCTGAATGGAGACGTCGAGCGCCGACACCGGCTCGTCGCAGATGATCATCTTGGGCTCGAGGATCAGCGCCCGGGCAATCCCGATCCGCTGGCACTGGCCACCGGAGAACTCGTGCGGATAGCGGTTGACCAGGTTGGGCAACAACCCCACCTTGCTCATCATGGCGCGCACCTTCTCTTTCACCTCTTCCCGTGGCAGGTTGGGATAGAAGGTGATGAGCGGCTCGGCGATGATGTCGCCGATGGTCATGCGCGGGTTCAGAGAAGCCAGCGGGTCCTGGAAGATCATCTGGATCTCTTTACGCTTCTCGCGCAGGGCATTCTGATCGAGCTTGGTGAGATCGTCACCCAGCCACACCACCTTGCCATCGGTGGCCGGTACCAGACCGATGATGGCGCGGGCAAAGGTCGATTTGCCGCAACCGGACTCCCCCACCACACCGAGGGTTTCACCCTCATAGAGACGCAAGGTCACGCCATCGACCGCCTTGAGATCGGACGGTTTGGCCCAGGGCCACGCCTTGCCACTCTTGATACTGAAGTGGACCTTGAGATCAGACACTTCCAACAGCAATTTTTTGTCGGCACCCATTTAGTTGGCCCCCTTGTTCATGGCATCCGAAACCCAGTGGCAAGCACGCTCCCGACCATCGTTGAACGGGGTCAGGATCGGTGACTGCTGGCCGCAAATCTCGCTGACCCGGTGGCAACGCTCCTGGAAGGGGCAACCGGTGGGCAGACGCAGCAAGTTGGGCGGATTGCCCGGGATGGTGGGCAGCACTTCCCCTTCGGTATCGAGGCGGGGAATGGCGCGCAGCAGGCCTTCGGTGTAGGGGTGGCTCGGGCGATAGAAGATATCGTCTACCTTGCCGTACTCCATGGTACGACCGGCATACATCACCAGCACCTTGTTGCAGATACCGGCGACCACGCCAAGGTCATGGGTGATCATGATGATGGCGGTGTTGAACTCGCGCTTGAGCTCGTTCATCAGAGTCATGATCTGGGCCTGTACGGTCACGTCGAGTGCGGTAGTCGGTTCGTCGGCGATCAGCAGTTGCGGCCGGCAGAGCAGCGCCATGGCGATCATCACCCGCTGGCGCATGCCGCCGGAAAACTCGTGGGGATACATCCCCATCCGCTTGCGTGCTTCGGGGATCTTCACCGCATCAAGCATCCGTACCGACTCTTCGAACGCTTCCGCCTTGCTCACCCCTTTGTGCAGCATCAGCACTTCCATCAGCTGATCCTGCACCTTCATGTAGGGGTTGAGCGAGGTCATTGGGTCCTGGAAGATCATGGCGATCTTCTCGGAGCGGATCTTGTTGAGCTTGGACTCCGGCAGGTTGAGGATCTCCTCACCCTGAAACTTGGCGGAACCGGTAATAATGCCGTTTTTGGCCAGCAGCCCCATGATGGCAAAGGCCGTCTGGGATTTGCCGGAGCCGGACTCGCCGACGATCCCCAGGGTTTCACCCGCAGAGAGAGAAAAGTTGAGGTCGTTGACCGCCACCACATTGCCGTCCGGGGTCTTGAACTCGACCCGCAGATCTTTCACATCCAGTAACTTCATATAAAAACTCCTTATCGATCTTTCGTGATGCTTTCCTGTCGATCCGATGCTCGATTAACGATCTTTCGGATCGAGGGCGTCACGCAGACCATCCCCGAGGAAGTTGAAGCAAAACAGGGTCACCACCATAAAGCAGGCGGGGAACAGCAGTTGCCAGATGGCCACTTCCATCGACTTGGAGCCTTCATCCAGCAGGGCACCCCAGCTGGTCATCGGTTCCTGAACCCCAAGGCCCAGGAAACTCAGGAAGGATTCAAACATGATCATGCCCGGCACCAGCAAGGTGGCGTAAACGGCCACGATACCGAGTACGTTCGGTACGATGTGACGGGTGATGATCTTCCACTTGGAGACGCCACAGACGTGAGCCGCCTCGATAAACTCCTTGCTCTTGAGGCTGAGAGTCTGGCCCCGCACGATACGCGCCATGTCGAGCCAGCTCACCGCCCCGATGGCGATAAAGATGAGTGCCAGATTGCGGCCAAAGAAGGTGACCAGCATGATGACAAAGAACATGAACGGGAAAGCGTTGAGGATCTCCAGTACCCGCATCATCAGGCTGTCGACCCGACCACCGATAAAGCCGGATGCCGCGCCATAAAGGGTGCCGATGATGACCGCCACCATGGCGCCCATGATGCCGACCATCAGGGAGATACGGCCACCCAGCAGGGTGCGCACGAACAGATCGCGCCCCAGACTGTCGGTTCCGAAGTAGTGACCCGCTTCCATATCCGGCGGCGACTGCATGGCGCCCCAGTCCGGATCGTCAAAGGTGTATTGGGACAAATGGGGGCCAAAGATGACCGCCAGACCGATGATGGTCAGAATGATCAGGCTGGTCAGGGCAGCCTTGTTGCGCAGGAAACGGCGACGGGCATCCTTCCACAGAGAGCGCCCCTCCACCACTTCCACTTTTTGCGCGAACGCCTCGACGGCATCCCGTTTTTCAGTTGAAACAACCATGATGAACTCCCGAATTAGTAACGGATCTTGGGATCGATAAAGGCGTAGAGAATATCGACCACAGCGTTAAAGGTGATGGTAAGGGCGCCGACCAGAATGGTCAGACCGAGCACCATGGAGTAATCACGGTTAAGGGCACCGTTGACGAACAGCTGACCGATCCCCGGCAGGCCGAAGATGGTCTCGATCACCACGGAACCTGTGATGATGCCGACAAAGGCCGGGCCCAGATAGGAGACCACCGGCAGCATGGCCGGACGCAGCGCGTGTTTCAGGATGATGTGGCGCAGCGGCAAGCCCTTGGCACGGGCGGTACGGATAAAGTTGGAGTTCATGGTCTCGATCATGCTGCCCCGCATGATCCGCGAGATAGCGGAGATGTAGTACATCATCATGCCGAACACAGGCAGCACCATAAACTGGATGCCACCACCTTGCCAGCCACCGGCAGGGAACCAGCCCAGATGAATACTGAAAAACAGCACCAGCAAGGGCGCCAGCACAAAGCCCGGGATCACCACCCCGGCCATGGCCGACGACATCAGCAGATAGTCGATAATGGTGTTCTGTTTCAGTGCCGCTATGGTGCCGAAGGTGACCCCCAGCAACACGGCGAAGAAGAAGGCCGTGGTCCCGATCTTGGCGGAGACAGGCAACGCCTGACTCACCAAATCATTGACGGTGAAATCCTTGTATTTGAAAGAGGGCCCCAAATCACCCTGTACCAGGTTGCCCAGGTAAGTGAGATATTGCATGCCGATCGGCTTGTCGAGGCCGTATTTGGCTTCGATGTTGGCCATTACTTCGGGAGGGAGTGAACGTTCGCTGGTAAAGGGGTTACCCGGAGCGAAACGCATCATGAAGAAAGAGACGGTGATCAAGACCAGCAGAGTCGGGATCGCTTCCAATAGCCGTTTAAAAATGAATTTCAACATAGACATTTCCTGTCCTGTACTGCTTCCAAAGGGTCGCGGTTGTAATAAAGGCCCGCCGTCTGGCGGGCCCTGCTTGTTATGCGACTTGTTGCTTTAAATCAGTGAGCAATGATGTACATATCTTTGCTGTAGAGGTTATCCAGCGGGTTGCTTGGGTAACCCCCAACATAAGCTTTGACCATCCGAGGTTGAACATATTGGTATATCGGGATGATCGGCATGTCCTTGGCCAGGATCTCTTCCGCCTGGACATAGAGCTTGTTGCGAGCGTCCGCATCAACCTGATCACGAGAATCGGTCATCAACTTGTCAAACACCGGATTGGAGTACTTGCCATCGTTGTTGCCGTGAGTGGTCTGCATCAGATCCAGCATGGATGAGGCTTCATTGTAGTCGGCGCTCCAGCCGGCACGACCCACGTCAAACTGTCCCTGCTTCTTGGTTTCGAGGTAAGTTTTCCACTCCTGGTTCACCAAGCTGACCTCTGCACCCAGTTTTTTCCACATGGAGGCAACGGCCACAGCTACTTTCTTGTGGTTGTCATCGGTGTTGTAGAGCAGCTCGAACTTCAGCGGCTTGCTGGCATCGAAACCTGCCTCTTCAAGCAGCGCCTTGGCCTTGGCGTCACGTTCAGCCTGGGTCATTTTTGACCACTCCGGAGCAACCGGTTTAAAACCATCAACATAGTCAGGCGTCAACCCATATGCGGGTTTTTGCCCTTGTCCCATGACTTTATCTGCAATCACGTCACGATTGACCGCATAAGAGAGAGCAGTTCGCACTCGCACGTCATCAAACGGCTTTTTCTTGATGTTGAACTGGTAGTAATAAGTAGAAACCAGACCTTCAACCTTCAGATCCGCGGGATAATCTTTC
The DNA here is from genome assembly GCF_049175075.1 of Aeromonas sp. 600774. Classification (NCBI taxonomy): domain Bacteria; kingdom Pseudomonadati; phylum Pseudomonadota; class Gammaproteobacteria; order Aeromonadales; family Aeromonadaceae; genus Aeromonas; species Aeromonas sp. 600774. Next base: position 5,455 of record NZ_JAAKUJ010000010.1, on the reverse strand, counting down.
TTCAACTGCTTAAAGCGTTCGATCGGCACATTCCATGTCATGTCGATCTCACCAGCTAAAAAGCGATTTAGCTCCGCGTTGGTGGACTGGATCGGAAGATAGGTAACCTTGTTGATCACCGTTTTCGCATCATTCCAATAGTTTTTATTACGCTCCAAACCAATTCGCTCATTAACAACCCACTCCTTCAATACGTAGGCACCATTACCTACCATATTGCCCGGCTGGGTCCATTTTTCACCATACTTCTCGATCACCTTCTTCGGTACCGGATAAGTGGTGGTATGAGAGAGCATGGTTACGAAATAAGGGATGGCCTTCTCGAGCTGAACTTCGAAGGTGTAGTCGTCGGTCGCCTTCACACCCAGCGTATCAGCCGGCTTCTTGCCAGCAATGATCTCTGTAGCATTGGCAATAGTTGGCATCTCCAGGTACCAGGAGTATGGAGAAGCTGTCTTGGGGTCAACTGCACGTTGGAAAGCATATACAAAGTCATGTGCGGTGACCGGTTCACCGTTGGACCACTTGGCATCTTTGCGCAGGTGGAAGACGTAGTGCTTGTTATCCTTGGTTTCCCAAGACTCTGCGACACCAGGAACAACTTCCCCTTTCGAACCGGATGTCACGAGACCTTCAAACAGGTCGCGCAAAATTGCAGACTCAGGCGTTCCTTCAACTTTCTGTGGGTCCAAGGTCGCAGGCTCGGAACCGTTGCCTTTTACCAACTGCTGGACATCCGCCAGCTTGGTTCCCGCCGGGACATCGGCAGCCTGAGCCACATTGACGCCACCAAACAGTGCAGCCACCAGCAATGTGTTAATCATTGTTTTTTTATGAGTCATTTCCCTACTCCAACAAGAACATTCCATGCGTTTTTTAAAGTGACGGTGATAAAACCCGCTCCCAGCATAATTCCCTGCCAATTCTGATAATGCAACAGATATTGTTAGGGTAACTGTCATTTCCTGGTTAAAAAATCAGCTAATGTGCGTTTTTTCAGTATTAAAACACCAGCAACTCGCTCATTTTTCACACAAACGACCGATTCTAGAAAAGACAGGGTAAAAAGCAACCAATAAAAAGCCGGTCACGAGGACCGGCTTTCATAAAGTGGAGCTGGCTCACATCAGACTGGGGAAAACGCCCTTGATACCGGCCACCATGATCTCGATACCCAGCGACATCATGATAAGGCCCATGATACGGGTCACCACGTTGATACCGGTGTTACCCATGATCTTGAACAGCAGCGGTGCGGCGCGGAAGATAAGCCAGGAGCAGAAGGAGAAGACCACGACAACCACTGACATGCCAAGCAGTTGCTGCCAGTGGCTCTGGCTGGCATAGACAATCACCGAGGAAATGGCACCGGGGCCTGCCATCAATGGAAGTGCCAGCGGAACCACGGCGATAGACTCGCGCACCGCCAGTTCACCCTTCTCCTGTTTGTTGTGCTTCACCTCGCCCAGCTTGCCCTGCAGCATTGACCAGGCAATCAGGGTAATCAGCGACCCACCGGCGATCCGGAACGACGCCAGCGAAATACCAAACCCATCGAGGATCAGTTGCCCCATATACATGGAGACCAGCAAGATCACCATCACCGCGATATTGGCGGTGGTGTTGGTTTTCATCCGCTCGGCCTGGGTATGGTGGCTGGTCAGGCTGACAAAGACTGGCAGCAGACCAAGCGGGTTGATAATTGCGAACAAACCGACAAAAAACTTCAGATACAACGAGACGTCAATTGCTGCCATAGGCGCCTTCCAATAGAGTTTCGGGCCCAGCGGGCCAGTCCATTAATTTCGTGCGTAAATTTACATCATAGCCAGAGCGGGCACCAATCAAATAATCTCACCATTTTGAGGGTTTTTTAGTTAGTTCATCTAATGCATCCACGCTAACTGGCATAAACCGATGCCAAAAGCCCTTTCTACCGCCCGACACGCGTTAGAAAAGTGAGTGCAAGTCTACTTAATCATGACCAGAGAGTCCGACGGTGACTGACCGAATGACCAAGCGACTCGAGAGAATCCAAGCTTTGCCTTTCCACTATTTCAGGCTATGCATCACTTCACTGACTCGGCAAGAGAGCCACAATGCAAAAACCGGGAAAGCGGGCAGAAATGGCGTCCTCGGGGAATAAAGCGGATTAGTCATGGATTAAAACAACAATCATTCTCGCAACAAATGCAGAAATAAAGCGCGTTTGCCGATGATTTTGAAACCTATCTACTCATATTTACTAACTAATAGCGCCAAATTGGTGCTGCAACCAGATGAAGATGAATAATTAACCGCTTGATAAATGTGGTTTATTGCCCTGCATTAACAGGCCTCTTACCTTTCCCTTTGGTGTACATTTCGATAACATCGGTCAAACAAGGATTGTGAAAGAAAATTTCTTTTGTTCTTTTGTTACACATGATCCAGATCAAGTTTTTCTGAGTCGGCCCCGCTCTATAATCGACTCAGAAAGCGATTTAGTAAGGCATGTAAAAACCGTGTTGCAACCATACCGTCTTGACAGGGCGACTATAATTGCCGGGCATTGCCAACGTCTTACTAAACAGTTTTCAAATAATCAGGAGATAAACATGGCAGTAACCAATTTGGCTGAACTGGATGCACTGGTCGCCCGCGTTAAGGAAGCACAGCGTGAATTCGCCAGCTTCTCTCAAGAGCAGGTAGACAAGATCTTCCGTGCCGCCGCCCTGGCCGCCAACAACGCCCGTATCCCCCTGGCCCAGATGGCCGTGGAAGAATCCGGTATGGGTATCATCGAAGACAAGGTTATCAAGAACCACTTCGCCTCCGAATACATCTACAACAAGTACAAAGACGAGAAAACCTGCGGCATTCTGAGCGAAGATGATCAGATGGGTACCATCACCATCGCCGAGCCGGTAGGTATCATCTGTGGTATCGTTCCGACCACCAACCCGACCTCCACTGCGATCTTCAAATCCATGATCGCGCTCAAGACCCGCAACGCCATCATCTTCTCCCCGCACCCCCGCGCCAAGAACTCCACCAATACCGCTGCCAAGCTGGTACTGGATGCAGCTGTTGCCGCCGGTGCGCCGAAAGACATCATCGGCTGGATCGACCAACCGTCTGTTGAGCTCTCCAACGCCCTGATGAAGCACGAAGACATCAACCTGATCCTGGCCACCGGTGGCCCGGGCATGGTGAAAGCAGCCTACTCCTCCGGTAAGCCTGCTATCGGTGTGGGTGCCGGTAACGTACCTATCGTTATCGACGAAACTGCCGACGTGAAGCGTGCCGTTGCCTCCATCCTGATGTCCAAGACTTTCGATAACGGCGTGGTCTGTGCTTCCGAGCAGGCGGTCATCGTTGTTGATGCCATCTACGACCAGGTTAAAGAGCGCTTTGCATCCCACAAGGGCCACGTGCTCTCCAAAGAAGATGCTGACAAGGTACGTAAAGTCATCCTGATCAACGGTGCCCTGAACGCCAACATTGTTGGCCAGCCAGCCACCAAGATTGCCGAGATGGCAGGCGTGACTGTACCGGCTGATACCAAGATCCTGATCGGTGAAGGCGTCAAGCTGTGTGCAGAAGATGAGTTTGCTCACGAGAAATTGTCCCCGCTGCTCGGTATGTTCCGTGCAAGCAGCTTCGAAAACGCCGTTGATATGGCCTGTGACATGGTCAACATCGGTGGCATCGGCCACACCTCAGGTCTGTACACCGACCAGGACCGCAACGCTGACCGCATCAAGTACTTCGGCGACAAGATGAAGACCGCGCGTATCCTGATCAACACTCCGTCTACCCAAGGCGGTATCGGTGACCTGTACAACTTCGCAATGGCTCCGTCCCTGACCCTGGGTTGCGGCTCCTGGAGCGGTAACTCCATCTCCGAAAACGTGGGTCCGAAGCACCTGATCAACAAGAAGACAGTCGCAAAACGGGCAGAAAACATGCTGTGGCACAAACTTCCGAAATCCATCTACTTCCGTCGTGGTTCCCTGCCGATCGCTCTGAGCGACCTGGAAGGTAAAAAGCGTGCCATGGTCGTAACTGACCGCTTCCTGTTCAACAACGGCTACGCCGATGAACTGGTCAGCCTGCTGAAAGCACAGAATATGGAAGTGGAAGTGTTCTACGAAGTAGAAGCTGACCCGACCCTGGCTGTGGTTCGCAAGGGTGCCGAGATGGCCAACTCCTTCAAACCGGACGTTATCCTGGCGCTGGGCGGTGGTTCACCGATGGATGCGGCCAAGATCATGTGGGTAATGTACGAGCACCCGAACACTGCGTTCGAAGATCTGGCCATGCGCTTCATGGACATCCGCAAGCGTATCTACAAGTTCCCGAAAATGGGCGTGAAGGCCGAACTGGTCTGTATCACCACCACTTCCGGTACCGGCTCTGAAGTCACTCCGTTTGCGGTAGTAACCGATGAAGTGTCTGGTCAGAAGTATCCGCTGGCTGACTACGAGCTGACCCCGAACATGGCCATCGTTGATGCCAACCTGGTCATGGGTATGCCGAAGTCCCTGTGTGCATTCGGTGGTATCGATGCCGTGACTCACGCCATGGAAGCCTATGTTTCCGTACTGGCTAACGAGTACTCCGACGGCCAGGCGCTGCAAGCCCTGAAAATGCTGAAAGAGTATCTGCCGTCCAGCTACCAGAACGGTGCCAACGACCCGATCGCTCGCGAGAAGGTGCACAATGCTGCCACTATCGCCGGTATCGCGTTCGCCAACGCCTTCCTGGGTGTGTGCCACTCCATGGCTCACAAACTGGGTGCCGAGTTCCACATTCCGCACGGTCTGGCTAACGCCCTGCTGATCAGCAACGTCATCCGCTACAACGCGAACGACAACCCGACCAAGCAGACTGCGTTCTCCCAGTACGACCGTCCGCAGGCTCGTCGTCGTTACGCCGAAGTCGCTGACCACCTGGGTCTGACTGCTGCCGGTGACCGCACCGCCGCCAAGATCGAGAAGCTGCTGACCTGGCTGGACGAGCTGAAGGCGACCCTGGGTATCCCGGCCTCTATCCGCGAAGCTGGCGTGACTGAAGCTGACTTCCTGGCCAAGGTTGACCAGCTGGCTATCGAAGCTTTCGATGACCAGTGCACCGGCGCCAACCCGCGCTACCCGCTGATCAGCGAGCTGAAGCAGGTTCTGCTGGACTCCTACTACGGTCGTCCGTTCACCGAAGCCGTTCCGGTAACTGCTGCCCCGGTTGAAGCCAAGGTTGAAGGCAAGAAGAAATCCAAGGCCTGATAATCAGTCCTGAAATAACAAGCCCGCGCAGTGCGCGGGCTTTTTTTTATCTGCCACTTATTCACTGCTCTCCTCTCTCCAACCGATTGCGCTAGTGCAGCACCTATCTTCCGGACCAACCAACCAACCAACCAACCAACCAACCAACCAACCAACCAACCAACCAACCAACCAACCAACCAACCAACCAA